>NZ_CP176404.1:1897500-2102653 GCF_046245125.2 Bartonella heixiaziensis
TTTTTAGAAAACAAAACCTCCCGCCCATCTTCTTCAAAAAGCGCTTTTACTGTAACACCAGCACCATTGACAACACGCACAACGAGATCACTCCCTTCAGGAACTGTAAACAGTGTTGTCTCGCCTTTCGTTAAATAAAGAGGTGCAACACCCGTATAAGCAGGGGGTGTTACCCAAGCATCAATCCGCATCAATGTTTCATCAACTAAAGGACGGAAATCAAAGGCATCTGCTAAACGCCCCCCCAAAGAGCCAAAAGAAAAACTAAAAGCACACACAAAAAGGAGAACACATAAAGCCCTCAAAGCCAAAGGATCATAAACAGCACTATTAGGATAGGCAAATCCTGTTTTTAAATGGTACAATTGTTCGGCCATGCGGCGTTGATGTTCGCGCCAAACAATTGCACTAAAACCTTCATCATTTTCTGGATATAAACGATCTGTTTGAGCACATAAAGGTTGATTTTTGAGGCTATTTGCTTGTTCAATGCGTCGATTAACTTCTCTAACTGTCGGAAACTGAAAGCGAATAAGAAAAAACAAACTTGCCACAGCAGAAAAAAGCATAAATCCAAGCAAGAACAAATGTGGCCAATAACTCAGAATGGCAAAAATGCCAAACCAACTAACCGAACAAAAGAGGCTGAGAATCAAAAAAAACGGCAACAACCGTAGCCATATCCGCTCAAATGAGAGGATACACCACATCAAAATGCACACACACAAAAGCTTCATTCTTGCAAAGCTTTTGATGTTTTCATCTCTCATAGACAAACATTTTTCCCCTTTTACAGCGGTAAACTAAAATCATAAAATGCATACAAGACTATTTCCAGAAAATAAATTGTTTCATCAAAGTTTAGTAAAAATAAGACCAAAAATATTTAACAATGCTCAATTCAATTCAGGCTAAATCCAATCTGGAATATGATCGCAATCTATTAATTGCGCATAATCACGACGTGGACGAATAATCGCAAAACGTGTATCCTGAATAAGAACCTCCGGCACCAAAAGCCGGCTATTATAGGTGCTTGCCATTACCGCACCATAAGCCCCCGCTCCTGTTATTGCCAAAACATCACCTGCTTTCAACACCGGTAAAGAGCGTTCCAAGCCTAAATAATCACCGGTTTCACAAACAGGACCAACAATATCAGCATTGATCATTAGGGCATCTACTGGTGTTTTTTTCACTGGTATCACATTTTGCCACGCGTCATAAAGCGTCGGACGCATGAAATCATTCATTGCCGCATCAACAATAACAAAATTCCGCCCTTCCCCCTTTTTTAAATACACAACCGATGTCACCAAAACACCAGCTTCACCAACAATACTACGCCCAGGCTCTAAAATAATATCAATCCCTAAAGGCGCAATATGTTTCTTTACCAAGGCCGCATACTCAAAAGGAGAGGGTACTGGATATTGCTCATGACCATAAAAAATACCAAGCCCACCCCCAATATCAATATGGGTTATCGCATAACCATTATTCCATAATTGACGCACAAAATCTGCAGCAATAATAAAGGCATCTTCAAACGGCTTTAAATCACAAATTTGACTACCAATATGGAGATCAACACCACACACATGAAGACCGGGCAATTGGGCTGCTTTTTTATAGACATCCCCCGCCAACGATAGCGGAATACCAAATTTATTTTCAGATTTTCCTGTTGTAATTTTCTTGTGAGTCTTAGCATCAACATCAGGATTAATGCGCAAAGAAATACGAGCTGTTTTTGAAAGCGCAACAGCCCGTGCTGATAATTGTTCAAGTTCTGGCTCTGATTCAACGTTAAAACAATAAATATCCTGTGCAAGAGCAAAATCTATTTCTCTCACTGTTTTACCAACACCAGAATAAATAATACGCTGCGCAGGAATACCAACAGCAAGTACGCGCCGTAATTCCCCTTCTGAGACCACATCAGCGCCCGCTCCATTGTTCGCTAAAAGTTGTAACACCGCTTGGTTGGAATTCGCTTTAACCGCATAAGCAATTAAACTCGGCATATCGCGAAATGCATTCTGATAATCTTTAAAATGTGCAACGATTGCGCTAGCTGAATAACAATAAAAAGGTGTTCCAACTTCCCGCACAAGTTCCAAAAGCGAAAGACCTTCAGCGTGGAGCACACCCTGATGATAAGAAAAAAAACGCATAAAAATCCCTATTGTATCAACCGATCAAGAATAAAAGATTCATCTGTTTTACCTTGAGGAACAAATGTTCCTTGTGAAGAATCCACCATTGCTGAAGGAGGCAATTCTAATGCCCCTTTACGCCCACATCCAACGATAATAACGCTCCCCAAAAGGACAATTGTTAAACTCTTTAAAATGACCTTCATACGCCCTTTTCTTTCCTAATAATATCTCTTCTTTATTCTTGCGTTTAAAATAAAATCACTCAGGCGGTTATAAGACGTTTTTTCCAATAAGCAATTTGGTGGAGTACTTCTGAAGGCGCAGTGCCCCCAAAACTTTTGCGACTTTTGACTGATTTTTCAACCGTCAAAACGTCAAAAAGTGCCGCATTGATATCTGGACATATCGTTTGAAGCTCAACCAATGATAAATCACTCAAACCGCATTGTTTTTTTTCTGCTAATGCCACAGCACGCCCTGTAATATGGTGTGCTTCACGAAAAGGAAACCCTAATTCCCGCACAAGCCAATCGGCAAAATCGGTTGCAGTTGCATAGCCAGAATCAGCGGCTTTTTTCATAGCTTCTTTATTAACTTGTAAATCACCAATAATCCCTGTCATTGCCGCTAAGGATAATTCTAAACTCATAGCGCCATCAAAGACATATTCCTTATCTTCTTGCATATCCTTCGAATAAGCAAGGGGTAACCCTTTCATCACCGTTAACAGCCCCATTAATGCGCCATTCAACCGTCCCACTTTAGCCCGCACAAGTTCGGCAGCATCGGGATTTCGCTTTTGCGGCATAATAGAAGAACCAGTTGAAAAAGCATCTGATAAACGAATAAAATGAAATTGTGCACTTGACCAAAGGACGATTTCTTCCGCTAAACGTGAAAGATGCGTTGCACAAAGAGCGCCAGCACTTAAAAATTCTAAGGCAAAATCACGATCCGAAACACTATCAATCGAATTGCGTGTTGGTTCTCGAAAGCCTAACGCTTTTGCTGTCATAAAACGGTCAATTGGAAAGCCTGTCCCCGCTAAAGCAGCCGCTCCTAAAGGCGATTCATTCATGCGCTCAATCGCATCACGCATCCGCGATAAATCGCGACCAAACATTTCAACATAAGCCATCATATAATGGCCAAATGTTACCGGTTGTGCTGATTGTAAATGCGTAAAGCCTGGCATAAAGGTATCAACATGTTGTTCTGCTCGAATAAGCAATTGCTCTATCAATCCTTTTAAAGCTTGTGCTATCTTTTGCGTTGCTTCACGCACCCACAAGCGAAAATCAACAGCAACTTGATCATTGCGTGAGCGAGCCGTATGCAAACGCCCTGCTACAGAACCAATCAATTCGCTCAGCCGCGCTTCAATATTCATATGAATATCTTCAAGCTTTCGTGAAAAAATAAATTTACCATCTTCAATTTCTTGGCGAATAAGTTTCAAACCATAAACAATTTTTTCATAATCTGATTGTGAAATGATTTTCGTTTGCGCTAACATAGCCGCATGAGAAAGGGAACCTTCAATATCTTGTCGATAAAGTTTTTGATCAAAATCAATTGAGGCATTAATTTCTTCCATAATTGCAGCAGGCCCTGCCGCAAACCGACCACCCCACATTTGGTTCTTTAATTCCTCATCTGTCATATTCTGTAAACATCCATACAAAGGACAAAATTATGATTTCTCAAATTTTCATCAGCGAAAAAAACAATAAAAAAAGGCAATTCTCCCTTGTATTCTTTATCATTGCATTGAGTTTATACGCAACCATAAACCACGATAACAAAAGAGAGTCTTTCCTTTTCAATTTCATTTCAGCAGCAAAAGCACAAAAAATAAACACTGATAAAGCACAAGCAGAAAAAATGATGGCGATCCGAAAAGCAGCAAAAGGCTTTTTTAGCCACATACGATTTGCTGATACGCCCTCAGATATGAAGAAACTCTCTTTCAAGGATGTTCAAGGAAAAGAGCACACACTCAGCGAATTTACTGGAAAACCAATGCTGGTCAATCTATGGGCTATTTGGTGTGCACCTTGCCGCACAGAAATGCCCGAACTTGCGCAATTAAAACATGAATTAGGTGGAGAAAACTTTGATGTCATAGCTATTAATATCGATAAAACTGCTTCTCCTGAAAAAATTCAGCAATTTTTACAGAATATTCATGCGGATAATTTGCTTTACTATCGCGATGAAACAATGGATATTTTCAACAATGTTAGAAAACAGGGGATTGCTTTAGGACTCCCCATTACATTTCTCATCGATAAAGAGGGATATCTCATTGCTTCCTTCAATGGTGCAGCTCCATGGGCCAATGATGATGCCAAAGCACTTATAAAAGCTGTTATAAAAGAAGCCCTATAACCTAATAACCACGCCTTTTTAAACGTTGTATAAGGAGATCCAGTGCTGATAAAAAAGCAGAACGGTCTTTACGACAAAAAGGACGGGGACCACCTGTTATACTGCCCTGTCCCCGCAAATCTTCCATCAAATTGCGCATGGCCAAAGCTTGACCAATTGAATTTACATCAAAAATACGCCCCGTTGGCGAAAGACAAAAACCCCCAGCTTGCACAACCCGTGCTGCTAAAGGAATATCACTGGTAATAACGATACTTGCCTCATGCACATGTTCTACGATCCAATCATCAGCACAATTGAATTCACCAGCAACGACCACTCTTTCAATGAGTGCTTCATCTGGAAGGGACAAAAAACGATTTGCCACAACAAATGTCTTAAGCTGATAACGATTCATCACCCGATAAACTTCATCTTTTACAGGACAAGCATCCGCATCAATCAACAAAGTGATAGCAGGCTTTATTGGGATATTCACACCTTGGCTTTCATGCAATAGTTAAGTTCTTTCATTCATCTGAATGTTGCAAATGCTTACGATAAAACATTATCGCCGCATTTATTTCTCCTCCCAAAATAAAAATTGCGCTTAATATGTAAAGAAAAATAATAGCAACCATAATAGATGCTAACCCTGCATAGGTAGAAATATAATCAAACATTGTTAAATATTGTGCAAAAGCAATTGAAGCCACAAACCACACTGATATTGTCACCACGATTCCTGGTAAAATATCTATAAACTTCCGTCGCTCTGCTGGTAGCCATTTATGAACAATCAAAAGGCTTACAAAGAGAACAACCGCTGCGATTATGTAACGCCATAGACGAATGACACCGATATATTCTGTAATGAAAAAAGAATGATTTTGTATAATCTTGATAAGCAGAGGTGTTAAAATCAACAAAACGCTGATCACAATAAGACCAACAGCTCCAAGAATCACAAAAAACAAACTTTGAAAACGACAAAACAACAAGCTACGCCGATCAACAACACGATAAGCTCTATTTAAAGCTGTACGTAACGCCTCTACCCCATTAGAGGCAAAATAAGCCGCTCCAATGACAGAAACTGTCAACACTCCTCCCCGCTGTATGGTTAAAACATTGATAATTTCCTGAGATAAAGGCTCTGCAATGACATCTGGTAATAACTGCACCAAAGCTTTGATTTTTTGCGGTGTATATGTAAAAGCACCAAGAAAACTGGCAAGAGAAGTTCCAAAAATAAAAAAAGGGAAAAATGCTAAAAGACCAGAGAGCGCGACATGGCTTGCAAAAGCACTACCGTTATCACGCCAATAATGGCTTACTGCATCAACAAGGATACGATAGCTATACCAAAAGATATTTCTTAACAAATCTCGATACTTTCTGGTAAAACTCTTCCTCAGTCTATTTCAAGCTTTATAAAAATCATCAAAACTCTGAAAACAAATATTCTCCAATGTTGCAATATAAAGGGCAATAATCAATACGGTCAAGCCTGACTTTATACTAAAACAAAAACAACAACCCACTATATAAAATTCTACAACGACTTCATTTTTTGTCTCTTTTATAGATCAGCAACCTCTTCTGTACATCATACGCCCTATAGAGAGCTAAGTACGATAATATTGTACACATAAAACCTTTTGAAGTCATGATTATCTGTATCGAAGCAATCGCCACTCTTTTTTATTGCAATCTATGACTGAATAGAGAAAAAACTTCTTATCGATTTCTAGAAAAAACCAATGAAATTCAACAAAAACCCCTTGCTTTTACTCACCCTTTTTTAGAAACACTCTGACGTCCAAAATCAGGAGCATCAATTTCCTGTCCAGCATCAATAATATTGCGACGTACAGCACGCGTACGTGTAAAAAAGTTAAACAATGTCTCACCATCTCCTAAACGAATTGCCTGCTCTAAAAAAGCAAGCCCCTCACTAAAACGGCTCAACATTTCTAAAATAGCATCCTTATTATGCAAACAAATATCGCGCCACATAACGGGATCAGAAGATGCCAAACGGGTAAAATCACGAAAACCTGAAGCAGAATAAGTAATGACTTCTGAATTTGTCACCTTTTCTAAATCACTAGCCGTCCCGACAGTATTATAAGCAATCAAATGCGGCAAATGCGAAACAATAGCCAAAACAAGATCATGATGTTTAGGATCCATCTTTTCAACACGTGCACCACAAGCTTCCCAAAACGCTGTTAATTGTGCGACAGCAGCAGCATCACTCTCAGCAAAAGGCGTTAAAATACACCAACGATTCATAAATAAATCAGCAAAACCAGCATCCGGTCCTGAATATTCCGTTCCAGCAATTGGATGACCAGGAATAAAATGAACCGTTTTTGGCAATAAAGGTGCCATTTCCGCAATAACCAACGCTTTCGTAGAACCAACATCACTCACAATCGCTCCAGGTTTTAAATGATCACGAATGGTTTTTGCTACTTCTGCACTAGCCCCAACAGGAACAGAAAGAATAACCAAATCTGCTCCTTCAACAGCTTTTGCATTATCTCTCGTATAAAAGTCCCCAAGCTCCAATTTGCGCGCTCTTTTCAGGGTTTCTGAACGACGTGTTGCAATAGAAATCTGAGCCGCAAGATTTTTCTTTTTAATAACTCTTGCTAAAGAAGACCCAATCAGACCGATTCCAATGAGTGCTATTTTTTCAAACTGAATATGGAGCATCTTTCACCTTTAAAAACTCCTTGAAAACGACAACAAAGCACAAAATGTGCCAGTCTATTTATTCAAGAGTTATGTATCAAACATTTAAAAAACCACAACAAACAAAAGAAAATGAATCATTAAATCATGCGCCATCCATTAATCATCTGCACTGACCACTCGCAGATCATTTTTATCTGGAAAATGCCCCCTATTTGTAAGAAAAAACGTAATATTAAGTTCTAAAATTTGTCAATTCATTGCTTACAAACATTCATCGCTGCACAAAACACGAAATGCTTCATAAATTTTCGATCAATAATGACAAGCGCTCTGCACAAAATATCACAAGCTTTATTCCCCAATAAGCTTCCCAAAGAATAAGAAAATATCAATACTTTTCAAAATGCCTAGGCTACATCGCATAAAACTAAAGCAGAAACAATCAACACAGCTTTTTCAAATGTTGAAAATCCTGCTAAAAAACGTAAAGAAAAGATGCTGTGATTCTATAAAATCCCTACACTCCCCCGATAGCATAAATCAAGTAAGTATGATGCAACCTTACTCTATCAACAAAGAAAGTTTGATAATAATAACACCTTTAAAATTCTTTTTATTGGACAGATTAATCGATAAAAATAATGTTAATCTTTTATCAAATGCGCAAAATACCAAAAACAAACAATCATAAGAGAAAAATTTATTTCATAAAACTTTCACGGTTTTAAAATAAATACGCTCCCAATAGAGCTTAATATTTTAAGCCGCCATTCGACGTCGTGCAAAAATTGCCAACCCTAACAAGGCTTGACGAATGATAGCCTCACCCAAAAGCGGATTTTTACGGCTGTCTAAAACAGCATGCTGGATTCGTTCCATTGCATAAGAAATTTGTTCTCCCCCCCAATAGCTCAAGGCACGTTCAACTGTTTTTTTTCGCTGAAAAAAAATTGGCGGCTGTGCTTGAGAAACTGCTGTAAAAACGCTTTTCCCTTCAACATCTACTTGATAACGCAAAAGCTGTAATTGCTGAAAATGCCTCTGCGCAGCACTCAAAATAAAAAAAAGTGTGCTTGGCATACTTGTATATCGGTTAAAATGTGCTTCAAAACTTCGCACATCTCCCAGTAAAATAGCATCAATTACTTCATCTTGAGAAAGCGCACTCACATCACTTACCACAGCTTTCACATCCTCAAGAGCAATATGTGTTTTCTCCAAAGCGTAAAGACAGAGTTTTTCCAATTCACCACGCGAAACAAGATGATCTCCTCCCAAATGATGGAGCAACCACTTGCGCGCATCTAAAGAAAGAGTCATTTTAAAATGACCCAAGACTTCATCAATTAACGCATCAAGAGCACGGATATCGTCCGCAAAACAGGGTAAAGCCATCGCTATCGATGCCGGCTCAATAACATTACGCAACCCTGTCCCTTTTTTGAGATCCCCTGCCTCAATGAGAATAAAGCTTTTTTCTGGTGGTTCTTTAATTAAAAGCTTCAAAGCTGTAAGGAAATTTTTTTGATTGGCACCATTAGACACCCATATCAAACGATCACCCCCAAAAAGCGATAAAGTGCGCGCTTCATCCACCAATCGAGCAGAATCTTTATCAATTTCACCAGCATCAAGACGAACAGTGGAAAAAGGATCTTCTACATCTATCTTTGTGCACTTAATAAAACGCTGTACACGCTCGCAAACAAGACCACGATCAGGCCCATAAATGAGAACAATAGGAAAAGCACGCGAAAAGCGCGTTAGAAAGTGATCAACTTCATGCGCTTTTTTCTGAGCCAAAATATTAATCCATTAAGAGTTCATCATCATCAAGAACTTCACCACGAACCTTTTGGAACATGCCTATGAGATCACTCACATCTAACCCTTTACGTTCTTCTTGACGCACATCCAAAATCACTTTCCCCCCATGCAACATCAGTGTGCGGTCTCCATGATCAAGAGCTTGACGCATAGAATGCGTTACCATAATAGTTGTTAATTTTTTCTCTTCAACAATTTTTTCTGTCAATTGCATGACAAAATCAGCCATTCCTGGATCTAATGCTGAAGTATGCTCATCAAGCAATAAAACATCCGCATGTGCTAAAGTGGCCATAACAAGACAAACCGCTTGACGTTGCCCACCTGACAAACTGTCCATAGGATTATGAATACACGCCTCAAGACCAATGCCTAATTTGGCAATTTCCTCACGAAAAAAGTGCCGCTTTTCATAATTTAAAGCAGAACGCAAACCACGGCGACCCCCACGAAGAGCTGCAAGAGCCAAATTTTCTTCAATTGTTAAAGAACCACAACTCCCCACTAACGAATCTTGAAAAACACAGGCAACTTTCCCAGCGCGTTCACTTACCGATTGCCTAGAAACATTTTGCCCATTGATCACCACTTTTCCTGTCGTGGGAAGAATTGCACCTGCTAAAACACTAAGCAAAGTTGATTTACCAGCACCATTTGACCCAATAATGGTAACAAAACTACCCCGATCAATCTTGAGATTGATATCAATAAGAGCTTGTTTTTCCAAAGGTGTTTGTGGTTTAAAAGTAACTCCAACATGAGAGAATTCAATCATGTTTACGCCTCCCCCAATAGCGTGATACAGCAAGGGTTGAAACCACTAAAAGCGCGGTGATCAACTGAAGATCCGTCGATGTATCAATACCAATCCCTTGTGCCTCAAACGCGAACTGCACTGCCACGCGGTAAAGAACAGATCCAACTATACAGCTGACAATAATCCAAAAAATATTGCGTGTACGAAATAATGTTTCACCAATAATAACAGCAGCCAAACCGAAAACAATCGTACCAGCTCCACCGGTAATATCAGTAGCAATCGCAGTTTGAATATAAAGAGAGCCTCCAAGTGCAACACACGCATTTGAAAGCCCCATGCCAAAATAAATTAACGCCGACGTATGAACCCCTTGTGCTGTAGCCATCCGCGGATTTGCTCCCATTGCGCGCATAGCAAGCCCCATCTCACTTTCTAAAAAGCGCCAAATCAAAAATGCTACAACCAGTAATACAAAACCAACAAAAAGAGGACGTACAAAAATATCAGGCAAGCCAAATATGTCATAAAAGGGGGTTAAAGCAGTATCAGCAAGTGCTAAATTAATATTAGATCCCCCCATAATCCCCATAATACGAAGATTAACTGTATAAAGCGCTGACATTGTTAAAATTGAAGCCAAAAGATTTAAAATACCAAAATGCAAATTCAGCAAAGCTGTTACTAAACCAGCCACCATACCTGCGCAAAAAGCGCATGCCATAGCCGTCCATGCATTGAAACCTAAAAGAATCAAAACACCACAAACACATGATCCAAGAAGAAACGAACCATCAACAGTTAAATCAGGAAAATCTAAAACGCGAAACGAGAGATAAACTCCAATTGCAACAAACGCATAAATAAGACCTAATTCTACAGCACCAGAAAACGCAAATATATTCATCCAAAGAACACCCCCATGAAAACTTAAGTACTTTTATCATATCAACATCATTTTTATGGAAGCTTATTGAATAATCTTTGTAGCGCGTTCAATAACTGCTTGCGGAATAACAATACCAGCTTTTTTAGCTGCTTTCATATCAATACGGATATCATTATTAGCCGCCTGTATAACATCAATATCGCCAGGTTTTTCACCTTTTAGAATACGCACAACCAATTTCCCAGCTTCAACCCCTACGTCATAGAAATTTACGCCCTGCGTCATAAAAGGGCCTCTTCCCATAGAGTTAGAATCAACAGTGAATAAAGGAATATTTACTTCCTGTGTAACTTTTGCTGCTCCCTCTAAAACAGAAAGAACCGTATTATCAGCGGGAATAAAAATGACATCCACTTTACCAATTAAAGCCCGTGTTGCCGCCTGAACATCAGAAGGCTTAGGTGCTGATGAAGGAATGACTTCAATTCCAACTTCATTTGCTACATCTTTTAACATCTTCAATGTTGAAACAGAATTGGCTTCAGAGGCATTATAAAGATAACCAAGTTTTTTCAAATTTGGTTTCACTTCTTGCAAAAGTCTAAGACTTTGCGCAATATCTATACGATCAGAAGATCCTGTTACATTGCCACCAGGTTTGGTAAGAGAAGAAACTATTTTTGCTCCGATAGGATCAGAAATTGCAGCAAAAACAATAGGAATTGTTTTCGTTGCCGCAAGCACTGTTTGTGCTGAAGGCGTGCTAATTGCAACAATCACATCAGGCTTATCACCAACAAATTTACGTGCAATCTGTGTTGCTGTAGAAATATTGCCCTGCGCTGATAAAAAAGTGAGTTCTAAATTTTCACTCTCTTTATAACCACTTTCCGCCAGCGCATCCTCTATCCCTTTGTGGACTTGATCCGCAGCAGGGTGCGACATAATTTGTGTAATTGCCACTTTAACTTTCTCTGTTGTTTTTGCAAAGCTATTCATCGTAAAAATAGCTACAATAGCAAAACACAAACCTATTATTTTAAACCCCGTCACTCTAAACATTGTTGCTCCACCTAAATTTGCAATAATCGCGCAGGGTAATCTATTGAAGAGCACTTTCAAAATCAATCTTTATTTCCATTTTTTTAATATTGAAAAATAATTCACGTTGAAATGTTATTTTTTTGTTGCAATTCGGATAAGCCTACGCCATACAGACAACGTTTGAAGTGAATTGTTTCAAATATATGAGCGGGTGTAGCTCAGGGGTAGAGCACAACCTTGCCAAGGTTGGGGTCGTGGGTTCGAATCCCATCGCCCGCTCCATATTGTAAAGCTCTTGCGACAAGTGTGGTGTCTGTAGCTGTAGCTTTTGTATGTGTGTAGCTTGCCAGCAGGTTTTGTATATTTTGACAGAAAGACCTTTCAAAGAGTATTCAAAGGTCATTTAAAGCCCCTTTAAAATTGAACATACGGCTTTAATCTAAAACAAAGAGTTGCGATTTCATCTTTTCATGTACAGCATTCTATTTGTTGCCATAAAGTAGGCAAATGCAAAATCGTGAGGAAAAAAATCATGATAGCAAAACAAGCGCTCTTAAGCTAAATTCTTGGCAAGTGGCATATCCAACTATACACTGCTGGCAGACTGCAATACTGGAATCACCATCGCCATCACATTTCAACTTTAGCATAATCCCTAAAATCTGACAAAATCTTCCTGATGAATACATAAAACTGTGCTGTCATCTTGCCTTACGGGATCATAACGCTCGATAATAAATTTAAAGTGTATCATTTACAAAACGAATATTAGCTATAAGCACTTCAAGATCAACCCTTCTAGCCAAATACCATGTAAAGTAATTCATTATGAGCGTTCTCTATCAAGCGATCAACAACCGATTTTTATATTGCCCTCTTCATAACAAGTATTTACATTTCAAAAGAATATACAAAAAACTTAAGCTCATTCATCCTATCAAATAATCATAATTTTAATTCATTCACGACCTTTCATTGCATCCAATACCTGTTGACTTATCTCCTGATGGGTAAGCCACTGCCATCCATTTGATGTTGTTTTTCGTCCTAATTTAACAGATATGAAATCAACTTTATTTTTGCGCGCACAATCAACAAGCATTTGATCATGAAAATTGAAACCAAAAATATGAAGAATACATGGGCGGGTGAATGAATCCATAATATGCAATATTTTAGCCCACGCCATTGCGTCACAGTTTCTAAAAATTATCTCTGCGAAGCAGTACAATAATAATCCAACGGCACACACATATAATTTTTTTGCAATACCTCAAGCTGATCCCGATGAGAAAGAAAGCGCGCCGCAATAACCACTTCTTGTGGCTTTAGCGACTGACACAAAGGAGCAAGCATCCCCGTGCCACCTACCACTAAATAACGATATTGCTCATCATTTTTTATCATCTCTCCCAGCTTTCTGGTTTAAAAATGCACACATTTCATGAGCAAGCCGCTCACAACGTGTCCGTACATCTTTGCTTATAACTTTCCATGCACGACCTTCATCATCTGATGCAAAATCCTCTTTGGCCGAAGCGACTTGACATTGTAGTGCATGCCCATAAAGCGTGCGCACCACCGGCAATAAATGTTCACACGGCTGTGCGCACTTTTTAGCTGTACTCCCATGAGAAATAAGCCCCACCGGTTTATTTAAAAAAGCATCATAGGCCAAATGATCAAGAGCATTTTTTAAAACACCCGAATAAGACCCTTGATAAAGAGGACTAGCGAGTATAACACCATCAGCTGCCGTAATTGTTTTAATAAACTGACGTACCGCAGCACTTGGATTAGCCTCTACCTGATGATGATAATCTGGATCAGTAATTGGCAAAGGCTGTTCACGCAAATCAACCCAATGAAGCAATGCACCACGCATCGATAGGCAATCAGCCAAGCAGTTGGCCAAAGTTCTTGTTAACGAGGGTTGACGTATAGACCCCAAAATAATCGCAATATTCAATAGGATTCTCCTTTATCTTTCATCCCATAATTCACAAAAATGGTGGACCGGACCACGTCCTTTTCCTACTTGCAAAACAGTTGAAGCCGCTAAAGTATTATTAAGATAATCTTTCGCTCTTCTTACCGCGCAAATCAAAGGTGTTGTCGGCAAAAGTGCTGCAATTGCAGCTGCAATAGTACAACCTGTACCATGATCATTAGTCGTTATGATACGTGAAGCTTCAAGTGTCACGATACCCTCACAATCACAATAAAGATCTGGACTAGAACAATCGTAATTATCCCCATTTGCGCGTGCAAGGGTGTTCAAATGCCCACCCTTCAAGAGAACAGCGTGACACCCTAGCGCCAAAAGCTGTGGACCATATTGGTGCATAGCATTTAACGACCATTGCACTTCACAACCCAACAACAATGCTGCTTCAGGCAAATTGGGTGTGATCAGAGTTGACAGTGGCACAAGAACATCACGAATAATTGCAATCGCATCAGGTTTTAAAAGGACATCGCCACTTTTTGCTACCATAACAGGATCAAAGACAATAAAACGCGGTTGATAATAAGCTAAACGCTCTGCAATAATCTGCGCAATTTGCGCATTCGCTACCATACCAATTTTAACGGCATCCACATGAATATCTTCAAAAACAGAATCAATTTGGTCGGCAACAAAAGACGCATCTAATGCATGAAAAGCACGCACACCTTGTGTATTTTGTGCAACAACAGCTGTAACCACACTCATACCATAAGTCTTCATTGCTGAAAAAACCTTCAAATCCGCTTGCATTCCAGCACCACCAGAAGGGTCAGTCCCCGCGATAGATAAAATTCGTGGAATAAAAAGAATATCTTCTCTCCCCTGCAACTTCATGAGTCTTTTTTCCTTATGTTTTTATTCAGAAAATAAGTTCCCCAAAAATAGACTTTTGAAAAAAACTAAAGAAAGATGTTTTCTCGTGTAAAGTACGTTATATACACAGTTTCTTTGCAAATATAAAATGGAAAATATAGTGCTTACTCTTCGTTCTCTTCTTTTTACGTTCGCTTTTTATACCACGACTTTTGTGCAAATGATTCTTTATGCACCCTTTTATTTTTTAATGCCACGCAAAAAAGCGTGGATTGTTCCAAAAACATGGGCACGTGTTACGCTCTTTTTGCAAAAATACATTGCAGGTACAAACTATGAAATTGAAGGATTAGAAAATCTTCCCAAAGGAGCCTATATCATTGCTCCAAAACATCAATCCGCATGGGAAACTTTTGGTCTTGTGCCTTATCTTGATGACCCTGCTCTCATCCTAAAACGTGAACTAACATGGATTCCATTCTTTGGCTGGTACATGGCAAAAACACAAATTATTCCAATTAACCGCACAACACCCATTAAGTCCTTGAAAACCATCATACAAAAAGCGAAGGAAAAAGCAAAACAAGGGCGTCAAATTCTCATCTTTCCCGAAGGAACACGTCGACAACCAGGTCAAGAGCCAGAGTATAAATCAGGAATTGTTGCTCTTTACAATGAACTTGGGCTTCAAGTTGTTCCCATTGCGCACAATGCCGGTTTATATTGGCCACGAGGTAATTTTCGCCGTTATCCTGGAACAATTCGCGTTCGTATTCTTCCCCCCATAGACGCTGGTTTAAGCAAACGTGATTTCCTAGACCAACTCATACAAAAAACAGAAAATGCCTGTGATGAATTGCTTTTATTAGCAGCTCAAGATCCTAGCCCTCCACCTATGCCACCTTGTGCTGTTAAAAAGCTTCAACAACTGAGTTCTCATGAATCAGTACATTGATTTATAATAGAGAGTTCAGTCCTTTTCCATATTGAATAGAGAACACCCAATACAGGAATATTTTCTCATTTCAAATTTTCTGATTCAGAATTAAAAAATGTGTGTTTTCACATCACAAGAAAGATTAATATAGGGATAAAAATTGTTTGAAAAAAACTCAATATACTTTTTATAAACCGTCTTATTGCAAAAGTGGGTGCAATATTAAAAGATGAGATTATAATATCTAGGGCGAAATGTCTCTTTAAGCACGACCATGAATAGCAACACGGATGGCGTGCTATTCTTCGTGAGGTAGCATAATCTCACTAAAAAACGCAACCAACAAAAACGTGAGCAGCTTAACAATCTCCATTATTGAAAATATTGTTCTCTATACTTTTAAAACCGTAAAACTGAATTAAAGATGGGTGACGGTTTTTATCGCTGAAGAAAAACTAATACGGTATTAACTATCTCTCTCCTCCGTTATGGACTCAAAGGCATCGTGTGCTACATTAAAATAGTTCTAAATTACTTCAAAAGGAATTGGACTTCACTTAATGCGACAACTCTTCCATAACTTATTTTTTTCTTTCATTTTGAGTTTGACGAGCACCCTCGCTTTAGCTCAACCTTTTCTCTCTGTTGATGTTGCAACTGGACGCATCTTAGAACACAATCAAGCCTTTGAGCGCTGGTACCCAGCCTCCTTAACAAAATTAATGACCGCTTATATTATTTTCCGTGCCATGAGCACAGGGGAAATTTCACCCAACAAACACATCACCATCAGCGAATATGCGGCAAAATCTCCTTCGTATCGCTCAGGTTATAAAGCTGGTTCCGTTCTCACACTTGATACCGCTTTAAGTATAACCATGGTTAAATCCACCAATGATTTAGCCATTGCTATGAGTGAAGCAATTGCAGGATCTCAAAAAGCTTTTGTGCGACAAATGAATGCAGAGGCTCAACGGTTAGGCATGTTTGGAACGCATTTTTCTAATGCAAGTGGACTACCAGACACACAAAACTACTCTACAGCACGTGATATTGCGCTTTTAGCGGTTCAGATTCGTCGAGAATTTCCTCAATACGCTCATTATTTTTCTATTCCAGCCATTGATTTTGGTAGAAAACGAAAAATACAACCCAATTCAAACAATCTCATTGGCCGTTTTGATGGAATAGACGGCATGAAAACCGGCTTTATTTGTGCTTCTGGCTTCAATCTTGTTGCCTCAGCAACCCGTAACAATCGCACGATTATTGCTGTTATTTTAGGTTCTAACAACGTGAGTGAAAGAGAAGAAAAAGCCGCACAATTGCTTGAGACAGGGTTTTTACATAAAGGTATGCCTCAATTAACACTTGCAACCTTAAAACCCTATGGTACCAAGATGAGACAAGTAAGCGATATGAAACAACAAATGTGCTCTCCTGAAGCTATAAAAATGCATGCGAACTCTTATGACGATCAAGGAAAGATTATCCTCACCTCACCTTTTATCACTGCTTCACCTTCTTCTATAATTCCTTTACAAGTACGGCTCATTAGTGCACCAAAGGAACCTAAAACCACAGCAAAACCGCTAAAAAAACTTTACATTCCGCATAAAAAACCAACCAATCGCTCTATAAAAAAGGCAATAAACCACGGTCGATGATAAGCATGAAAATAAAGCGCATTCCACTCACGCTTATTACTGGATTTTTAGGCTCTGGCAAAACAACATTGCTCAATCGTATGCTACGTGATCCTCTTTTGGTTGACTGTGCCGTTATTATCAATGAATTCGGTGAAATAAGTATTGACCATCTTCTGGTAGAAAAAACAACAGAAGGAATTATCGAACTCGCAAATGGTTGCTTATGCTGTAATTTGCGCAGTGATCTTATTGATACATTGACTGATTTAATAAATCGCGTTCAAATGGGAGATCTCAAACAACTCAATCATATTATCATTGAAACAACAGGGATGGCTGATCCAGCCCCTATTTTACAAGCTCTTCTAAGCCACCCACTTTTAACTCAAACATTGTCTATCGGCTCTGTCCTTGCAACATTTGATACATTAAACACGCTTTCCATATTTGAGCGCTATCCGGAAATACAAAAACAGTTAGCACTTGCTGACAAAATTATCCTCACAAAAACAGACCTTACTGATCCCAAAACGCTTTCAAACACGCTCTCTAATACACTCAAAACAATTAATCCTACAGCGCAAATTATAGATGTCCACTCTGACCATTGCTGTGCAAGTTCATTAATAAGTAAAACATTCTGGGATGAAAAAGAAGAAAATACACAACTTAAACAATGGAGCGCCTCTACTCCCCATAATCATGCGCACAACTGGGCCATACGTGCTTTTTCACTAGACTGTGAAGAGCTTATAGATTACGCTACTCTTGATGCTTTTTTAGATCTTCTAAAAAATTTTTATGGTGCAAAATTATTACGGATTAAAGCAATTATCGCATTGCGTGATGACCCGCACCGCCCCCTTGTGTTACACGCTGTACAGACATTCTTCCATTCCCCAAGAAGACTTCCAGCATGGCCAAAAGGAATCATACAAACGCGTTTTATTATCATTGCCGATGGTGTTGAAAAAGAAGAGATACAAAAACTCTTTAATGCTTTTTTAAACAAACCAGCAATAGATACAGCAGACAAAACCGCCATATTGGACAATCCCCTGATTGTTCCAGGAATAAAATTCTAATTTTTCCTGTAATTTTCAAGAAAAAAAATCTTTAATGAACAATACCAGCGCTTTTCGAACAGGCTTTACTATATTGCGCTATAAACACTAGCCTATCATTTGATCTCCTCCTCACCCTAAAGGACGAAAATTCTTATCCCTTATTGATCTGTAATCAGGCTAGTTTTTCTTGAATAGATTCCACCTTTTCTTCATTTATGTGATTCACTTCACACGCTCACTGGAAAAATCTCGTCTAGAGTATTCCATTCAACCATACATTTTTACACTTTGTTGATGCAAAAAACCAAAATCAGACAGAGACAACATCGTATTTTTAATATGCGTGTTATCATACGGAAAGACAATATTTTATAGCATTACAGAGAAAAGAACAAAGCATTCTAAAGAAGTGAAGAAAGCTCCATTTTAAGATAAAATAGGACTTATGGCATTAGAGTACCTGCAGCCTTACCAACGCCATGATTGAAAACGTAACGTTTTTCATAAACATCAACCGTTGGTGGTATACGATTTTCCTCAAAAAAATCATAGCCCTCTTTAAGCATTTCCCAAAATTGATAATGTGGATTGGTACGATGACGCTCCATATTAGCATCAGTCATGCGGAAAGGAAAAGCATGCAACTGAAACTCTCTCTGTCCACCTTTAAAAGCATCCCGCGCAAAAGCATAAATCTGTGCCATATTTTTATCACTCATGGAATAACATCCTGCTGAAAAGCAAGAACCGTGAACCATAAGATACTGTCCTGTGCGGCCATTCGCCTGATCGTAAAGATTTGGAAAACCTATATTAAAGGAAAGATAATATTTTGAATACGGATTCATTTGGTTTGCACTAATAGTATAAAAACCTTCTGGTGTCTGAAGGTCCCCTTCCTTATATTTAGGTCCAAGCTGCCCCGACCATTTACAAATGCCATAGCGAGCCACCAGCACAAAAGTCCCTGAACGAGATTGCTTCCAAATTTCAGCAACATTTTCTTTCTTAAAAAACCGCATCATAATCGGTGCATAGAGGTCTATATTGTACAGAGCCATTCTATTTTGGATTTCTTGCGGCAACGGCTGCTCAACTTTAGCACGAATAGAAGCTGGCAATCTTCCCCCACATGCCGCCAATATTCCAATTACAAACAAAACACATACCCCAAGAAATCTGTTGAATGTCATCGAATAAAACTCCAATCAATCCCCTCACAAAAAATAACCTATGTTAGAGACCGACCAATTTGAAGATATTTTTCCCAACGTTCTTGTTTAAGAGTTTCACCATCTTTGCCAACCATACCTTCCAAAGCAGCAGAGATAATATTGCCTGTTGCCTCAATCGCAGCTTCCTTGCCTCTATGTGCTCCCCCTAAAGGCTCCGGAATAATGCCATCAATAATCTTTAACTGATACAGATCCTGGGCGGTAATACGCATATTCATTGCAGCATCTTTCGCGCGAGCTGGATCACGCCATAAAATAGAAGCTGCCCCTTCTGGTGAAATAACAGAGTAAATTGCGTGCTCCAACATATAAACTTTGTTGGCTGCAGCAATTGCTATCGCTCCCCCTGAACCGCCTTCTCCAATAACAACCGAAACTACAGGAACTTTTAAGCGCAAAGTTGCTGCTGTTGACTGGGCAATTGCTTCTGCTTGCCCCCGTTCTTCAGCACTCACACCAGGATAAGCACCTGCCGTATCGACAAAAGTGAGGAGTGGCAAACCAAAACGATCAGCCATTTCCATGATACGTACAGCTTTGCGATACCCTTCTGGACGTGCAGAACCAAAATTATAGCGTAACCGTGTTTGCGTATCGTAACCTTTTTCTTGGCCTATGTAAGCAACGGCCTCACCTTTAAAGCGAGCGAACCCCGCTTGAATAGCCTCATCTTCAGCAAACTTGCGGTCTCCTGCCAAAGGTGTAACATCACTCAACAATCGTGCAGAATAGTCCATAAAATGGGGACGATCAGGATGGCGAGCCACTTGTGTTTTTTGCCACGGCGATAATTTTTTATAAATATCGCGCAACGCTGTTTGAGATCGTGCTTCAAGACGCGCAATCTCATCGCTCATATCAAGACTGCCTTCTTCCTCAGAAATCTTTTTTAATTCGAGAATTTTCCCATCGAGATCAGCAACCGGTTTTTCAAAATCAAGATAATTATACATTGCACCCAACTTATTTGGTGTAAGTTATACACTTATAATTCACTTTATAAAGTATTTTTCAAAACATTTTCTTCTCTTTACCTAGTCTTCTGCTCATCGGCAAGTGGATGATGCTCATTGACTAAACGATAAAGTCCTGCTTCCAGCACATGTGTATAAATCTGAGTAGTAGTAATATCAGAGTGACCTAACAAATGTTGAACTGCACGCAAATCGGCACCATTTTGCAAAAGATGACTAGCAAAAGCGTGGCGCAACACATGGGGAGAAAAGCTATCATTTTCTATCCCTGCTCTTCTAGCGAGATTTTTCAACTCCCGCGCAACAACTTGACGAGCAATATATCCTGTCTCAGAATGCGCAGGAAAAAGATAAGAACTTGCAGCATCCTTTCCTTGATCACGCAAGTTTAACCACTGTGAAAGAACTTGGCATGCTTTTTTTGATAAGAGCACCATTCGTTCTTTTTTGCCCTTACCACGAACCAAAACGCTATACTCCTTCCTTCGAACAGACTGAACCGGCAAACTCACCAACTCACTAATACGTAACCCTGTTGCATACAGCATTTCAATCAATAGCTGAAGACGCAATGCACGGAAATACCTTTTAGACCCATAATCTGCTTGATTGACTTCTAACTGTGCTAAATCAAGCAATTTTATCACTGCATCTTCACTCATGATTTTGGGCAAAGGACGCCCCTGACGAGGTGCATCAATATCATGAGAGGGATCATCTGCTCTCAACCCTTCAGCATAAAGGAATTGATAAAACTGACGCAAAGTCGATAAACGGCGCGCTTGCGACGATGCCGCAAAACCAAAAGTATGCATAAGCGACAAAAGGGCAATTAAATCTTCTTTTTGTGCTGAAAAAAGCGAAGCAGAATGTGAAGACAATTCGTCTTGTGCCCACTGCAAATCATGCTGATAAGCCGCAAGCGTATGAGGTGAAGCCCCTCTCTCCGCGCTCATCATCTCAAGAAAATGATCTATCACAGCACCACTTTTCATTTCATTGGTTCGCTTCCGTAGAAAGATCCCATGAATCCAAGGGAACATCAATGTACATATCCACAGTTACTGGTTCAACCCAAACCACAAGAGCACCCATTATAATGAAAAGAACAGAAAGCAAAATGAAAAGAATCATCAAAAATCTGGTCAATGTTGGCATAAGATAATAACCTACCCAAAAATATTCTATCTCGTATTATGCCTCACAAAGATTAACAGGAATTGACTTTAAGATGGATAAATGCCGAAATAAAGTTATGAAAAGCAATCGACCAAAACGCATCCCCATAACGCAAATAAAGAATCAGCTCTTATCGTCCCTTGATAAAAGAGCACTTGTACTTGTTGGTCTTATGGGGGCAGGAAAATCAGTGATCGGAAAACGCGTCGCCACCATGCTCCGTTTACCCTTTTATGATTCTGACCAAGAAATTGAAAAAGCTGCGCAAATGACAATCACTGAACTCTTTGAAATTTATGGTGAATCAGAATTTCGTGCTCTTGAACAGCGTGTTATTCTAAACCTCATGAAAAAAAGTCCCCTTGTTTTAGCAACAGGTGGTGGTGCCTACATAAACGAAAATATCCGAAAAGCCATTCACCAAAATGGTATATCCATATGGCTAAAAGTCGATCTTGATATCCTCATGCAACGTGTCTCAAAGCACCAAACACGCCCCCTGCTTCAAACAGCCAATCCTAAAGAAACCATGCAAAAACTCATGGAACAGCGTTATCCTATCTATGCAAAGGCAAACTTAACAATTAACAGTCATAAAGAAAGCCGTCATACCATAGCACAAAATGTTATACGATCTGTACAGCACTACCTATACACAGAAATTAACAATAGGGAAAACCAGCATGCAAACAAAGACCGTCACTGTTAAACTGGACAAACACTGTTACGATATCATCATTGGTCCGAGTCTTATTGCCCAAGCTGCTTCACAGATTAAACATGCTCTTAACAAAAAAGATCCTCATCCAACGCGCTTGGCACTTGTTACAGATACAAATGTTGCTTCCCTTCATTTGGAGATATTACAAGCAGAGTTAACAAAAAATAAAATTCATACTGTCCCTATTATTGTAGAAGCGGGAGAACAATCAAAATCATTTTCAACCCTGCAAGTTGTCATCGATCAAATTCTTGCTGCGCGTTTAGAAAGAGGCGACTGTGTTATTGCTTTTGGCGGTGGTGTCATTGGCGATCTAGCAGGATTTGCGGCAAGTATAATCCGCCGTGGTATGAACTTCATTCAAATGCCCACAACGCTTCTTGCACAAATTGATTCCTCCGTTGGTGGAAAAACTGGAATCAATAGCCAATATGGTAAAAATCTTATTGGTACTTTTTATCAACCGCAATGCGTTATTGCTGACACATGTCTTCTTGATACCCTACCACGGCGCGAATTTCGTGCTGGTTACGCGGAAATGGTCAAATATGGACTCATTAACCAGCCTGATTTCTTTGAATGGCTTGAAAAAAATGGACAAGAAGTCTTTTCTAATGGCCCTATGCGAACAGAAGCTATTGTCCGCTCATGCCAATTTAAAGCTGCCATTGTAGCACGTGACGAACACGAAATAGGAGAGCGCGCACTCTTAAATCTCGGCCATACATTTGGACATATGCTTGAAACAGCAACGGCTTATGACTCAAAGCGTTTAATTCACGGTGAAGCTGTAGCAATTGGAATGGTTCTAGCGCATCAATTCTCTGCTCAATTAAATTTAATAAGCCCCACGCTTATACAACGCATTGAAGCCCACTTCAAATCTATAGGGTTGCCGACACAATTAAAGGATATCCCAGGGAACTTACCAGATGCTGAAACTTTAATGACTCTCATTGCTCAAGATAAAAAAGTTTCTCAAAACAATTTGACCTTCATCTTAACACGCGGACTTGGTCAATCATTTATTGCAAAAAATGTTTCACCAGATGCAGTTTTGACTTTTCTGGAACAAAAATTAGCAGAAATTCGTTAATTCATATTGAATATAATTGATTCGTTTTTATACTTCTATTAAAGATTAAATATGATGATGTCTGCGTAGCTCAGTAGGATAGAGCACAGGATTCCTAAAGAAATTGGGCATTTTGAGGAGAAATTCTCAAAGTGAATCTGCTCAAATTCGGGGAAAGCTTCATGGGAGACTATATGCCAATCCCGAGCCAAGTCTCTCTTCAAATGAGAGAAAGGTGTAGAGACTGAACGGGCAGCACCTAAAGAGCAAAAGCTTCAAGGTGAAGAGACAGTCCAGACCACAAACAGCCGTGAAAAGCTGGCGGTGAAAATCGAAGTGGTATGAATCCTGGGGTCGCAGGTTCGAATCCTGCCGTAGACACCATCGTATCAATCAAATTATTCTTTGTGCACAATATAGGAATATAGGGAAGCATCATGAAAAAAACTTTACATATTTTAGGATTTTTCACCGCTTTAAGTTTATCGCTCTTCAACTCAAACAACAGCTTAGCTGGTTCTTTTATCATTGAGGTACCAGACAATCCAGAGCCAAAAACAGAGACCATTACCTACCAGTGTGATACTGGAAAAGATAAAGAACGCGTTGAAGCGGTCTATCTCAATGCTGATAATATTTCATTGGTTGATTTCAAATGGAAAGGCGATCGCGTCGTTGCTGCAAATGTAGTCGCCGACACAGGGAAAAAATACAAAGGAGCACAGTATATTTGGTGGAAAAAGAACAACGAAGTCATTCTTCATGACCGTGCTCGCGATCCAGAAGGAAAAAAACTCATCCGCTGTAAAGACGAATCAACATTGTTGTTCTAAATAACGAAGGAGTCATTATGAAAAAAACTCTTTTTAATTTACGGTTTTTAACCGTTTTAAGTCTATCGCTTTTTAGCTCAATGAGTGCCTTTGCTGGCTCTTTAGTCATTGAGGTACCAGACGATCAAGAACTAATAAAAGGAACCATTTTCTATCAATGCAGCAATGAAAAACAAAAAATGCGTGTTGAAGAAACCTACTACTCTTCCCATGATATTGGGTTAGTTGATCTCAAATGGAATGGAAATCGCATCATCGCTTCCAATGTCATTGCTGCTTCTGGAGCAAAATATGTAGGAGGTGAATATGTTTGGTGGACAAAAGGAGACGAGGCCTCATTCTACAATATCCTTACTGAAGACCATGAAACGTCCTTCACGTGTGTAAAAGAAAAAAGCACAGAATAAAGAAGGTTCTTACATTTCAAAAACCGCGCTGGCTCTCATCGTTTGATGTTCCTTCTGACGTGGGTAACTTTTCCTCCGTCTGGTGTAATAAAAGAGCCAGCGGTTTTTCTGACTGTTCTTCTGAATGATGTCGATAAGCTGCTGTATGTGAGAGCAACATAGAAGCTACCGGTGCTGTTAAAAATAAAAAAAACATCAGCAACACTTCATGAAAAACAAAATAATGGTCCACAAATATTGAATAGAGAAATGAAGAAATAAGAATGCTACCAACGCCCCAACTCGTACATACTGAAAGCATATGCAAACGCTCATAAAAACTGGAAAAACGCACCAAACCTATCGTTGCGATCAGTGTCAATCCAGACCCTAATATTAAGAAAACCGTGATAGCAATAGCCACCACAAGCGATACGTCATCTTTCATTCAATAATCTCTCCCCGCATAAGAAACTTCGCTAAAGCGATGCTTGAGACAGACCCCAACAACCCAATAATGAGGGCAGCAACAAAATAAATGGTCGTTCCTGAACGGATATCGAATGTAAGAAACAAAAGAACAGTGGTTATATAAAGAGCATCCAAACCAACAATTCTATCCTGTGCCCGTGGACCACGAATCAACCGAAACAATGCGAAGATCACCGCCAAACTTAAAAAAAACTGTGAAAAGAAAAGCCCCCAATAAAGGATCACCATACTCATAAGAAAATCTCCAAAAGTAACTGCTCATACCGTTGTTTTATCAATCGTTGATAATCATATCCATTTTTTAAATTTAAGACATGGAGCAAAAGCTCACCCTTTTTACTATTATAGGCAACCCAAGCCGTTCCAGGAGTTGCTGAAAGGATGCACGCTAAAATAGCCAAAGCAGTGCGATTATGAAGCAGAAGAGGCACTACAATAAAGCCAGATCGCTGTTTTCGAGACCTTTTTGTTAAAACAAACCAAGCCACCGAGATATTTGAGGATATAGAATCTATTAAGACTCGAAAAATAAGACGAAAAACCGCACTCCAGCTTTTAATAGCAACCTTCTCCGGCTCAAGGAGCCGTATCATCCAACCACAAAACAAAGCGGTTATAATGGCTAAAAGCAATTGCCCTAAACTAAAACCATTTAAAATAAGCCACATAAGGACAATGACACCACTGAAAAAAGGAGAAGGACAAAAACGACTCATTTATTCATCTCCCTCTTTTCGAGAGAAAAATCCGTTAAAACGCTCCCAATATAATTCTGAGGTTCATACAAAGTCTTAGCAGTTTCAGACATATAATGACTAACAGGACCGGCTACAATTGTTATAAGAAAACACAAGGCAAGAAGAACAGCAATAGGCGCAAATTCTATCACCTGCACACGGGGAACGCGACCTTCAAGAGAAACCCAAAAAGTTCGAATCCCCGTCCGTGTCAGTGCAATCAAAGCTGCAAAACCTGAGAGGGTGACAAAAACCACAAAAAGCCAATCATGATAAACCGGAAGAGAAGCAAAAAAATCCTCTCTACTATGGTTTAAAACTGCCATGAACATCATAAGTTTAGCAACAAAACCAGAAAAAGGTGGCAATCCAATAATCAAAATGGCACAGATACCAAAACAAGCCCCAAGAATTGCCAAGGTTACAGGGAGATATGTGCCAACTTCATCTTCTTCCTCCTCTTCATCGTCACCATAAACCTCCATTGTGACAGCCAGAACATTAGCAGCCACATCTTGACAGCGTTCAACCAACTCTACCAAAAGAAAAAAAGCTCCCAGTGCTAAAGTTGAAGAAACAATATAAAAAAGTGCACCTGCTGTCAGTGCTGCATTGCCAATCCCTATTGCTGCCAACAATGTACCAGAAGAGACAAGAACACTATAAGCTGCCAAACGCACCAAAACTTGACTCGCCAATATCCCAATAAAACCAAAAATCAAAGTGGCAAGCCCACCATAAAACAAAACCGTATGACCAAAATGGTTAAAATATTCACTTTCAGGACCAAACCACAGCAGCGTTAAACGTAAAATAATATAAATACCCACCTTGCTCAAAAGCGCAAAAGAAGCTCCAACGGGCGCTACTGCCGCGCTGTAAGTTGGCACCAACCAAAAATTAAGCGGCCACATACCAGCCTTAAGCAAAAAAGCAATACCGAGAAGTGCAACACCTATTTCAAACAAAACAATATCTGTAGGCAATATGTATTTTATTTTAACAGCCAAATCAGCCATATTAAGAGTACCAGCAACTCCATAAATGAGTGCTGTACCAACTAAAAAAAGTAATGAAGCAACAAGATTAACCACGACATAATGCAACCCTGCGCGCACGCGTGTCTGACCAGAACCATGCAAAGCAAGCCCATAGGAAGCCGTTAACATCACTTCAAAAAATACAAATAAATTAAATAAATCACCGGTCAAAAAAGCGCCATTTATCCCCACCATAAAAAATTGCATCAGTGACTGAAAATGAGAACCAGCTTTGTACCAATGAGCCCGCGCAAAAACCAGTACGCTAGTCACCAACAAGCTTGAAAGTAAAAGCATCATAGCGCTTAAACGATCAAGGACCAAAACAATTCCGAAGGGAGAAGGCCAATTGCCAAGCCGATAAACATCACAAGCCGGCGCTATTTCAAGAGTACGTATAATTAATAAAACAGCCATAACGACCGACAATCCCGCCGAAAAAAGACTAATCAATGATTTAAGTTTTGAACGCCGTTCATCATAGAAAAGTAGAACAGCTCCAGTGATTAACGGCAAAAGGATAGGCAAAATAAGGAGATGGTGCACCCCTACTTCCATCACTGCACCTCACGTCCATCAACGTGATCTGAACCCGTTAAACCGCGTGAAACCAAGAGAATAACTAAAAATAAAGCTGTCGTTGCAAAACCAATAACAATCGCAGTTAAAACCAAAGCTTGAGGGAGAGGGTCGACATAATTAGCTGGATTAATAACAGTAGAAGGATCAACAATCGGTGCAGCATTGCTACGCGGTCTACTCATAGAAAACATAAAAAGATTAACACCATAAGAGAGTAGAGACAAACCAAGAATAATCTGAAAAGTTCGTGGACGTAAAATAAGCCAAATTCCTGATCCAACAAGAATACCAATACCTAAAGAAAGAACAATTTCCATTAATTTTCCTTCTCTTTCAAAACAGGTTTCTTACCGATTCGGTAACTCCGAATTGACTGGTGTGCAAGTGCAATTAAAATGAGAACAGTTGCTCCTAACACAAGAGAAAGCACACCAAAATCAAACAAAAAAGCAGATGCCATGGGAACTTTTCCAATTAACGGAAAATGAATATATCGAAAAAAGGATGTTAAAAAAGGATATCCAAAAAACCAAGAGCCCATCCCTGTTACGACTGACAACAATAAGCCAAAGCCCATCCAACGCAAAGGTAAAACTCTCAAATGCGTTTCCACCCACCGAATATCGCGTGCAAGATATTGTAAAATAAATCCTATCGCCAAAGTAATACCACCGACAAATCCACCTCCTGGCAGATCATGCCCTCGCATGAATAAATAAATAGCAAAAGCGATAATAATCGGAAAGAGCCAACCCATAATAACAGCAGGAACAGCTAAATAATTCAACACTGTATCCCCCACATTTCGATTAGGCTGTGCCATATCAAAGGCTTTCTGGACACGTTGCTGAAAAGGTGCATCAATACTTTCAGGGGCAGGACGAAACCGTCGTAAAAGGGCAAAAACAGTGAGTGATACAACACCCAAAACGACAATTTCTCCCATAGTATCAAAACCACGGAAATCAACCAACAACACATTCACAACATTGCGACCACCAGCATCAGAGTAAGCCTTGGTGAGAAAAAAATCAGAAATCGTCGTACCTTGAGGACGTGTCATCACTGCAAAAGAGAGCCATGCTACACCAGCACCTCCCACAAGAGCTATGATGAAATCACGGATACGACGCAAGCGCACGAAAAAACGAACAGGCGTTGGAGTAGGATTATGCAAGCGTTTAGGCAACCACCGTAAACCAAGCAATAATAAGACGACTGTAACAACCTCAACAACTAATTGTGTTATTGCTAAATCAGGAGCAGAAAGCCATAAAAAGGTTGCACAAGTCACCAAACCAGCTCCCCCCGATAACATGAGTGATGCAAGACGATGAAACTTTGCTTGCCAAGCAACTAAAAGCGCACATAATCCGCCAACTAACCAAAGAGCGAAAAAAGGAATATCCACTGGAAAAAGCGGTAACGCCCCCGCTGAAATAAAACCATCGCACCAAAGCAAAAGACCAACAAATACAAAACACACCCAAAAAATCCAGTGCAACTGTATCTGCAAACGGCGTGTTGACAAAATAGATTCCACCGCACGCGCCCATTTCCAAGAAATAATCACGAGAATGCGTTCAAAAATACGCGGTCCATTCAAGTGACGAAAAAAAGGCGCTCCATCATCACAGGATAAAAAATAACGGTGCCCGACAGCGTAGAGCAATCCGCCTCCTAATAACGCAACAAAACTCATCACTAATGGAGTATTAAACCCATGCCAAACAGCTAAACTATAAGGGATTGTCATTGGTCCTAAAACAGACACGACCGCATTATCTAAAATAGGTCCTATTGTTAAATTAGGAAAAATACCAACTGCTAAACAAATAAACACCAAAAGCTCCATTGGTAAACGCATGAAATGCGGTGGTTCATGGGGAGTTTTGGGTAAATTGACAGGTTTTGGTCCCAAAAAAACGCCATGAATAAAGCGTATAGAATAGGTTACACTAAACAGACTAGCCAGCGTTGCTACATAAGGTGCAATCCAATCGAGCCATGATTCCATATGCGTTTCAACAGCTTCAGCAAAAAACATCTCTTTCGATAAAAAACCATTCAACAAAGGAACTCCGGCCATCGCTGCGCTTGCAACTAAAGCGAGAGTTGCTGTAATAGGCATAGAACGATAAAGCCCTGACAATTTACGCATATCACGTGTTCCCGTCTCGTGATCAATAATACCAGCAGCCATAAATAAAGAAGCTTTAAAAGTAGCATGATTAGCCATATGGAAGATCGCTGCAACACAAGCAAGTGGACTACCAAGGCTTAAAAGCGTGGTAATCAATCCAAGATGACTAATAGTCGAGTAAGCAAGCAGCCCCTTCAAGTCTTGCTGAAACATGGAAAAATAGGCACCAAGAAGCAATGTCGAGAGTCCTGAAAAGCCAACCAGCCAAAACCAAGATTCTGTCCCAGAAAGCACAGGCCATAAACGAACAAGTAAAAACAATCCCGCTTTTACCATTGTTGCTGAATGCAAATAAGCCGATACGGGGGTTGGAGCAGCCATCGCATTGGGCAGCCAAAAATGAAAGGGAAACTGCGCACTTTTTGTTAATCCCCCCAATAAAATACAAATAAGGACAGGACTATAAAGAGAACTTGACCGAATCATATCCCCAGACTGCAATACCTTATCCAAATCAAAACTGCCAACAATATACCCAATCAATAAAACCCCAATAAAAAGGGCAAAACCGCCAAAACCTGTGATTGTTAGAGCCATACGCGCACCCTCACGCGCACTTGCATTATGGTACCAATAGCCGATCAACAAAAAAGAAAAAATACTGGTGAGTTCCCAAAAAATAACCAAAAAGACGAGATTGCCTGATAAGACTATTCCTGTCATTGATCCCATAAAGGCCAAAAAAAAGGAAAAAAAACGCGGTACAGAATCTGCTGGATCCATGTAATAACGTGAATAAATGACAACAAGCAGCCCAATTCCTGTAATGAGCAAGCAAAAAAGCCACGACAAACCATCTATACGGAGAATCAAATCGCTCCCCCATTCTGGAAGCCAAGAAATATCTAAACGCACTACGTGGTTTCCGCGAACTTCCGGATAAAGCATTATTGTAAAAATAAGACAGAAAAGTGCAACAATCCCAGCAAACCACGCTTCATTATTTTTTGCTGTCGAACGAAAAAAGCCAATGATAGCACTTCCACCAAAGGGAAGCAAAACGAGCAATACCAACATTGCTTCCCGTGTTGTCATTCTTTAAACTCCATCCTGTTCTTAACATTTTGTCATCGACAAAATAAAAATTGCATTGTTATCCCCCTCATCTCGGAATTACGATAATAAGATTTAATAAAACTTAAAAACATTTAAATTTTTCAAAAAACAACAGTTGTATGCAGAAAACTACATATCATACAAATTCCCTTTTTATTTTAAGTAAAGGCAACAGGTACAATAAGGCTCGATAGAGATTTTTCACCTTTAACATTTTCTATCCTTTAAAAAAGCGAGAAAGACACTGTTTACGAGATCCATGAAAAGGCTGATAACTATTATCATTTTTATTGTAAGAACGATAACGCGCACGACAAGAATCTATATGTTGTTTAAGCATCCATGGCTCTTTTTTCTGTAAAGAAGCTGACATTGCTTTTAATGGCACATGTTTTGTGTCTAAACGTGAAAATGAAACGAATGCCACTTCAGGATACCACCAATTATCACTGTATTTACGATAACCACGCCGATAATGACGATAACCTTTGAAACCATTAAGTTCTTTTCGTCCTGTAATAACCAAAGGGACCTCCTCTTCAACAGAAGATTGGTGAAATTCCTTAACTTCAGTACTCTTTTTTTGCGCAGAACCAGTGATATTGGTTATTATTATCAAAACACTTCCGATAAACGTAATAATCAAAGCATAATACAAACTCTTTATCATAGGCATAATACAAATCTCACAACAACTGGACCAAAATTGGATTACAGATGATGTCTCCATCACAAAACGAAAACAGATTCTCTTTGATGATTCTTTTTCGCTTGAGACATTCTGCTACTCCATGTACTAAACGTTGATCTCAAGAATAAGATCCTTCAAAAAAGAATGGATAAACAATGATTAAAACTCCCTATTATCTTATCGATAAATCTAAACTCATAAGGAATATGGAAACCATCAAACACTTACGAGAAATGTCCGGAGCTAAAATTTTACTTGCTTTGAAATGCTTTGCCACATGGAGTCTTTTTGATTTAATGTCTGAGTATATGGATGGAACAACCTCATCATCTTTGTATGAATTGCGTTTAGGAAGAGAAAAATTTGGCAAAGAAACCCATGCTTATTCAGTTGCTTGGGCAGATCATGAAATTGATGAAGTCTGTGGCTATGCAGATAAAATCATCTTTAATTCCATTCAACAGCTTCAACGTTTTACTAACGTTACAAAGACCATCCAACGGGGCTTGAGGTTAAATCCAGGAATCAGCGCATCCAATTTTGATCTTGCCAACCCCTCCCGCCCTTTTAGCCGCTTAGGTGAAACCAATCAAAACGCTATAAAAGAAGTTCTACCCCTCATAAATGGCTTGATGATCCACAACAATTGCGAAAATGCTGATTTTAATCTTTTTAACCAAATGCTGAATCACATGGAAGAAAAATTTGCAGAACTTTTCGCTGCGGTTGACTGGATAAGCCTTGGCGGTGGTATTCATTTTACCGCTGAAAATTATCCTCTAGAAACTTTTGCAAAACGCTTAAAACATTTTTCAAAAACCTATGGTGTCACCATTTTTCTAGAACCAGGAGAAGCTGCTATTACCAAAAGCACCACACTGGAAGTAAGTGTTCTTGACACATTATATAATGAAAAAAAACTCGCCATCGTTGATAGCTCCATTGAAGCACATATGCTTGATCTTCTCATTTATCGTGAAAATGCCAAATTAGAACCCAATCAAGGTCCCCATGAAATTATGGTCTGCGGAAAATCCTGTCTTGCTGGTGATATTTTTGGAACATTTCGGTTTCCTGAACCTCTTAAAATAGGTGATAGGCTATCTTTTCAAGATACCGCGGGTTATACAATGGTTAAGAAGAATTGGTTTAATGGCGTTGCAATGCCTGCCATTGTCATCAAAGAATATGATGGGACCTTAACGATTCAGCGTCAATTTAGCTATAATGATTATCAAAAGAGCCTTTCTTAACCAAATGACTACGACAAAAACATAATGCGACAATATTAATAAGGAGATAGCCTCGAAATGAAGAAAAATGTTCTCATTATTGGTGCCGGAGGTGTTGCACAAGTTGTTGCGCATAAATGCGCTCAAAACAATGATATTCTCGGTGAGATTCATATTGCTTCACGGACACTCAAAAAATGTGAAGCCATCATTGCATCCATTAAAGACAAAGAAACAATGAAAGTAGAAGGCATTCTCAAAAGCCATACACTTAATGCAATGAATGTGGAAGAAACTGTACAACTCATCCAAAAAACCAAATGTGAAATTGTTATCAATGTTGGCTCTGCTTTTCTCAATATGTCCGTTCTTTCAGCTTGTATCGAAACCAAATGTGCTTATATCGATACAGCGATTCATGAAGACCCGTTGAAAATTTGTGAAACACCTCCTTGGTATGGCAATTATGAATGGCCCCGACGTCAAGAATGTGAAAAAGCTGGTATAACCGCTATTTTAGGAGCAGGATTTGACCCCGGTGTTGTGAATGCTTATGCAGCATTAGCACGCGATAATTATTTTGATACAATAACTGATATTGATATTATTGATATTAACGCCGGAAAGCATGGACGTTGGTTTGCCACAAATTTTGATCCAGAAATTAACTTTCGAGAATTTACAGGACAGGTATGGTCTTGGCAAAATAAAAAATGGGTTTCCAATAAAATGTTTGAAATCAGCCATGAATGGGATCTCCCTGTTGTTGGAAAACAAAAAGCCTATATGACAGGACATGATGAAATTCATTCATTATCGAAAAATCTCGATGTGAAGAATGTCCGTTTCTGGATGGGATTTGGTGAACGTTATATTACTGTTTTTACGGTTCTAAAAAACCTTGGACTCTTATCCGAACAACCGATTAAAACGGCAGAAGGTCAAGAAGTCGTGCCCTTGAAAGTCGTGAAGGCCGTCTTACCCGATCCAGCTTCTTTAGCACCTGACTATACAGGAAAAACCTGTATTGGAGACCTTATTAAAGGCGAAAAAGATGGAAACCCGAGAGAAATTTTTATCTATAATATAGCCGATCACAAACAAGCTTTTAACGAAACCGGTGCACAAGGTATTTCTTATACAGCCGGTGTACCAGCTGCTGCTGCAGCCCTTCTCATTGCCACCGGTCCATGGGATGTTAAAACCATGGTTAATGTAGAAGAATTACCACCACAGCCCTTCCTAAAATATCTCGATCATATGGGGCTTCCTACTTATATAAGAGAACAACAAGAAGAGAAAAAATTACAGTTTTAAACTTATTCTCTCTATATCAATGACAGATAAAGAAAAACCGCTCTTTTAAAGGGCGGTTTTTTTAATATAAAACACATAAATTTACAAAAAAGGTCCCTTACACTTCTTCAAGAAGTATCGTAATGCACTAAAAAGCACATCCAGATATTAAATATGAAGCGGTTTAGCAAATGTGGCTAGAGCTGCTTCCCGCACTGCTTCTGATAAAGTAGGATGCGCATGACAACAACGCCCCAGATCTTCTGATGAACCACCAAATTCCATCAAAACTGCAATTTCATGAATCATTTCACCAGCACCAAACCCAAGAATATGACCGCCCAAAACCCGATCTGTCTTTTTATCAGCAAGAATTTTAACAAACCCATCACTTTTTTGCATCGCACGTGCACGACCATTGGCCATGAAAGGAAATTTACCAACGTTATAATCAATGCCGGCAGCTTTCAGTTCTTCTTCTGTTTTGCCTACACTAGCAATTTCCGGCTGTGTATAAACAACGCTAGGAATGACATCAAAATTAACATGTCCTTTTTGACCCGCCAAAATTTCAGCTACAGCAACACCTTCTTCTTCTGCTTTATGCGCTAACATTGGTCCTTTAACGACATCACCAATTGCATAAATTCCTGGAATATTCGTCTGCCAATGCGCATCAATCGCAATAAAACCACGTTCATCCAACTGAATACCAGCCTCCCCTAAACCAAGACCCTCTGTGTATGGAGAACGTCCAGTAGCAATGAGCACAACATCAGCCTCTAAAGTTTCAGCTGCACCACCTTTGACGGCTTCAAAAGTCACCTGAGCAGTTGAACCTGATTGCGTAATAGCGGTTACTTTTGCACCCGTCTTATATTCTATCCCCTGTTTTTCCATTAATTTCTGAAATTGCCGTGAAATTTCACCATCCATTGAGCCCAAAACTTTATTAAGATATTCAATAATGGTAACTTTAGCACCTAAGCGGCTCCAAACCGAGCCAAGCTCTGAACCAATAACACCAGCGCCAACCACAATCATGCGCGTTGGCACTTTTTCAAGGGCAAGTGCTCCGGTAGAAGAGACAATTGTTTTTTCATCAATTTCAACATTCACACCTGGAATGCCAGAACTTTCTGAACCCGTCGCAATAATAATATTCTTTGTTGCAATCGTTTGTTTGTTACCATCTCTGGCAATAACTTCCACATGACCAGCACCTAAAACCTCAGCTGTACCAAAAAAAGTATCGACTTTATTCTTTTTCATCAAAAAAGAAACACCACTGGTATTTGCTGTGACAACAGCTTTCTTATGCGCCATCATTTGATCAAGATTAAGCTTAGACTTTGCAATAGAAATACCAAGCGTTTCAAAACCATGTTGCGTTTCAGCAAACACTTCTGACGCATGTAATAACGCTTTAGAAGGAATACAGCCAACATTGAGACACGTACCACCTAGTGTCGTACGCTTTTCAATAATCGCTGTTTTTAACCCCAATTGCGCTGCTTTGATTGCTGCTACATATCCTCCTGGACCAGCCCCGATCACCACCACATCATAAGACATCTGTTTTTCCTTTCATCCTGAAAACTGCACTTTTACAAGTCAAGAACAAGACGTTCCGGATCTTCCAAACTCTCCTTAACACGTACAAGGAAAGTCACAGCTTCTTGCCCATCGACAATACGGTGATCGTAAGAAAGTGCCAAATACATCATAGGACGAATCACAATTTGTCCTCCAACAACCACTGCTCGTTCTTTAATCGCGTGCATTCCCAAGATACCAGACTGTGGTGCATTCAAAATCGGTGTTGACATTAACGATCCATAAACCCCCCCATTGGTAATGGTAAAAGTTCCGCCTAGCATATCAGAAACAGCTAATTTCCCATCACGAGCGAGACGACCCAAACGGCCAATTTCCTTTTCAATTTCTGCAAGCGACATCTGATCTGCATCACGAACCACCGGAACAACAAGCCCTTTATCAGTTCCAACAGCAATTCCAGCATTGACATAGTTTTTATAAACAATATCTGTTCCATCAATTTCTGCATTAACAGCAGGAAGTTCTTTTAAAGCATGACAAACAGCCTTGGTAAAAAATCCCATAAAACCAAGTTTAACACCATGCTTTTTTTCAAAAAGATCCTTATAACGCTTGCGCAAATCCATCACCGCAGACATATCAACCTCATTAAATGTGGTTAACATTGCCGCTGTATTCTGTGCATCTTTAAGACGGCGCGCAATTGTTTGGCGCAATTTCGTCATACGAACCCGCTCCTCACGCGTATCCTGAACGGAAGGAGTCGAAGAGCTGGATGCAGGAGAAGCAGGAGAGGATGCTTTTGTTCCTTGTGCTACAACATCAAGAACATCTTCTTTAAGAATTTGTCCACGTTTTCCAGAACCTGAAATATCGCTTTTCGCAATATCGTTTTCAGTCATCAATTTTGCAGCTGAAGGAGAAGGAGGCATTGTACTGCTTGAAGGAGACTGCCCCAATTCAGATGGAGCTTCCGGAATAGATGTAGCAGAAGGTGAAAATGATTGAGAAACACCAGCTGCTCCGGCTTCAACTAAACCTAACAGAGCATTCAGTTCAACCGTATCGCCTTCCTTTGCAATAACTTCAGATAATTTTCCCGAAACAGGCGAAGGCACTTCAACTGTTACCTTATCAGTTTCTAATTCAACCAAAGGTTCATCTACAGCCACAGCTTCACCAAGCTTTTTAAACCATTTGCCAACTGTTGCTTCGGTAACTGATTCGCCCAAAGTAGGAACACGGATTTCAGTAGTCATAATATTCTTCCATACATCAGAGTAATTAAATTAAGCACCTAACGCATCTTCAAGAAACGCGGAAAGTTGTTCAAGGTGTTTCACCATCAACCCAGTGGCCGGTGATGCACTCGCAGGACGCCCAGCATAGCGTGCACGTGAATATTGGGCGCTAATATGAGTCAAAACCCATTCCAAATAAGGTTCAATAAACGACCAAGCCCCCATATTTTTTGGCTCTTCTTGGCACCAAATAACCTCTGCCTGTAAGAAGCGAGACAAAACATCTACCAAAGCTTTTGCAGGAAAAGGATAAAGCTGCTCAACACGCAATAAATAAACATCATCAATTCCCCTCTTTTCACGCTCTTCATAAAGATCATAATAAACTTTGCCTGTACAAAGAATAATGCGGCGAATTTTGTTATCTTTTTGCAATTTAATCAGAGAATTTTTGAGATATTCCGCGTCATCAAGCAATAAACGGTGAAAACGTGCCTCTGGTCCCATTTCATTCAGGAAAGAAACGGCCCGCTTATGACGCAAAAGAGATTTTGGTGTCATCAAAATTAATGGCTTACGAAAATCACGTTTAATTTGTCGACGCAAAATATGAAAATAATTTGCAGGTGTTGTACAATTAGCAACCTGCATATTATCTTCCGCACAAAGTTGAAGGAACCGTTCTATACGTGCTGAAGAATGCTCCGGTCCTTGCCCCTCAAAACCATGGGGTAACAAGCACACAAGACCAGACATACGAAGCCACTTACGCTCCGCAGAAGAAATAAATTGGTCAAAAATGACTTGTGCACCATTGGAGAAATCACCAAATTGCGCTTCCCAAAGTGTTAAACCACGTGGTTCAGCAAGCGAATATCCATATTCAAAACCAAGAACTGCTTCTTCAGAAAGCATAGAATTGACAACTTCATAGAGCGCCTGCCCCTTCTGCAAATGATTCAAAGGGATATAACGAGATTCATTCTCTTGATCATAAAGAACCGAATGACGTTGCGAAAAAGTCCCGCGTTCAACATCTTCACCAGAAAGGCGAATTGGAGATCCTTCTAAACAGAGTGAACCAAAAGCTAAAGCTTCAGCTGTTGCCCAATCAATTCCTTCACCGGTTTCAAACATTTTAGCACGGTTGTTCAAAAAACGCTGAATGGTTTTATGAACATGGAAATCTGATGGAATTTCAACAAGCTTTTGACCAATTTCCTTTAAAGTTTTTAGCTCAACACCTGTGGTTCCAGAACGTTGTTCATCGGCGTTACTGGCAACTTTAAGACCTGTCCAGCTTCCATCAAGCCAATCAGCCTTATTAGGTTTATAAGAAGCACTTGCTTCAAACTCAGCTTCAAGCTTATCACGCCATATTTTTTTTTGCTGCTCAATCTCTTCTAAAGAAATCACCCCTTCTGCTACCAACTGGTCACCATAAAGCTGAAGAGTCGTTTTGTGATTACGGATAGCCTTATACATAAGTGGCTGTGTAAAAGAAGGCTCATCGCCTTCATTATGTCCATAACGGCGATAACAGAACATATCAATGACCACTGGTTTATGGAAAATCTGGCGAAACTCTGTTGCTACTTTTGCAACAAAAACAACAGCTTCAGGATCATCACCATTCACATGAAAAATTGGCGCATCGATCATTTTTGCTACATCAGATGGATAAGGCGAAGAGCGCGAAAAGCGTGGATCCGTTGTAAATCCAATCTGATTATTGATAATGACATGAAGTGAGCCCGCAACACGGTAACCTTTTAGACCAGAAAGACCAAAAGTTTCTTGAATAACACCTTGTCCTGCAAAAGCAGCATCACCGTGAATAAGCAAGGGTAAAACTTTTGAGCGCTCGCTTAATGAAATAAAATCAGTGCGTGTAGGTCCTACAAGTTGATCCTGTTTAGCACGCGCCTTCCCAATAACAACCGGATCAACAATCTCAAGGTGAGATGGATTAGCTAAAAGCGATAAATGGAGCTTTTTACCATAAAATTCAAGATCTGCTGAAGTGCCCAAATGATATTTTACATCACCGGATCCCTCTACATCATCAGGCTTATAAGAACCTCCTTTGAATTCATGAAAAATAGCCCGATGTGGCTTAGCCAGAACTTGTGAAAGAACATTTAAACGCCCACGATGAGCCATTCCTAAAACAACTTCCTGTACTCCCAAAACACTACCACATCTCATAATCTGCTCAAGAGCAGGAATTAGTGCTTCACCACCATCAATGCCAAAACGCTTTGTCCCTTTATATTTTGTATCTAAAAACTGTTCAAACCCCTCCGCCTCAATAAGCTTATTAAGGATAGCTTTCTTGCTTTCCTTTGTGAAAGAAATTCGATTATCTGGTCCTTCAATACGCTCTTGAAGCCATGCCTTTTGAGCAGGATCAGAAATATGCATATACTCTACACCAATTGTTGAACAATAGGTACGATTGAGAATTTCAAGCATCTGGGAAATAGTCGCGTATTCCAGCCCTAAAACATTATCAATAAAAATGGGACGATCATAATCAGCAGAAGTAAAACCGTAAGCTTCCGGAGAGAGTTCTTTGTAATCTTCCTGCTTTTCTGCCAATTGAAGAGGATCAAGCCGTGCACGAAGGTGCCCACGTGCTCGAAAAGCACGAATCATCATGAGCGCATGAACAGAATCACGTGTTGCTTGAATAATATCTTGTTCGCTAGAAACTTTTCCCTCTTGCACAGCTTGGGCGGCTATTTTTTCTTTTATCTTATCACCAAGGTGTTTTTCAAGAACAGGCCAATCTCCATCGAGAGCAGAAACCAATTCTCCATTTGCTTTTAATGGCCAGTGCTCACGTTGCCACGTTGCGCCTTTAGCATTTTTAAGAACATCTTCTTTGTTGTCTTTAAGGGTTTCAAAAAAAGCACGCCACTGTGAATCTACACTGGTAGGATCTTTTTCATATTCGGCATAAAGCTGATCTATATAATCCGCATTTCCACCATATAGAAATGACGTTTGTGCAAAAAGACTATTTATCTCGTCCTGCCTTGCCATATACTTCTCCGGAACATCTATTCCGTCTCCTTATATATCCTCTCGACCCTTAAGCGCTTAGAAAGCAAATAAAGACCAGAAAATTGCAAAAAAGTTTTTATTTTTATACTCAAAATGTTTCACCTAAATCTGAATAAGGATAGCTCCTTATCCAGACAAAGTCTTCTCTTATCCCTTCAAAACAGACATCAAGGTTTTACCTATCTGGGATGGTGAAGGAGAAACACGTATCCCTGCCGATTCCATTGCAGCGATTTTATCTTCTGCCCCACCTTTACCACCAGAGATAACAGCACCGGCATGACCCATTGTACGCCCTGGAGGAGCTGTACGACCAGCAATAAAACCAGCCATCGGCTTTTTGCGTCCTCTTTTTGCTTCATCTTTAAGAAATTGTGCTGCTTCTTCCTCAGCAGAGCCACCAATTTCACCAATCATAACAATAGACTCGGTTTCATCATCAGCCAAAAACATTTCCAACACATCAACAAATTCAGTACCCTTAACAGGATCACCACCAATACCAATAGCGGTTGTCTGCCCCAAACCTTCTTGACTCGTTTGAAACACAGCTTCATAAGTTAAAGTTCCTGACCGAGAAACAACCCCAACAGATCCTTTTCTAAAAATAGAACCGGGCATAATACCGATCTTACATTCATGGGGAGTAAGAATACCAGGACAATTAGGACCAATTAAGCGCGATTTTGACCGCTCTAATTTATCCTTAACCCTAACCATATCCATTACCGGTATACCTTCTGTAATACAGACAATTAAACCGATTTCTGCTTCAATAGCTTCTATAATAGCATCTGCAGCTCCTGCAGGAGGAACATAAATAACAGAAGCATCTGCCCCTGTCTTTTCTTTTGCCTCAGCAACATTGGAAAAAATAGGAAGAGATTCGCCTTTTGATCCTTCCCATACCTCACCCCCTTTTTTGGGATGAATACCACCAACCATTTTCGTACCATGATAAGCCAATGCCTGCTCTGTATGAAAGGTTCCTGTTTTCCCTGTAAGTCCTTGAACCAGAACTTTTGTATCTTGATGAATAAGAATTGACATGGCTTAAGCTCCCTTCACTGCTGCAATGATTTTCTGAGCAGCATCATCTAAATCATCAGCAGAAATAACATTCAAACCACTCTCATTGATAATTGCTTTACCTTGCTCAACATTCGTACCTTCAAGACGAACAACCAAAGGAACTTTTAAACCAACTTCCCTAACAGCAGCGACAACACCTTCAGCAATGATATCGCAACGCATGATGCCACCAAAAATATTAACCAAAATGCCTTTAACATTCGGATCAGCAGTGATAATTTTAAAAGCAGCCGTTACCTTCTCTTTTGAAGCACCACCACCAACATCAAGAAAATTTGCAGGCTCAGCTCCATAGAGTTTGATAATATCCATTGTTGCCATAGCGAGACCCGCACCATTGACCATGCAACCAATCGTACCCTCAAGAGCAACATAAGCAAGATCATGCTTTGATGCTTCAATTTCTTTTGGATCCTCTTCTGAAAGATCGCGCAACTCCAAAATATCTGGATGACGGAACAAAGCATTATTATCAAAAGAAACCTTTGCATCAAGAACACGCAAACGACCATCTTTCATCACAATAAGTGGATTGATTTCCAGAAGACTCATATCTTTTTCACAAAACGCTTTATAGAGAATTGGGAAAAGCTTTTCACCATCTTCCCGCGCACTATCGTGCAACTCCAATGCATCACAAAGCCTTGTACAATCGGCAGAGGTAACCCCTTGCGCAGGATCAATGGGAAGGGTTAATATTTTCTCTGGTGTCTCTTCAGCAACGGTTTCAATATCCATTCCCCCTTCCATTGAAACAACGAATGCGACCCGACCAACACTACGATCAACCAAAAGTGAAAGATAAAGCTCCCGTTCGATATCAGCACCATCTTCAATGTAGAGACGATTGACCTGCTTACCCTCTGGACCCGTTTGTTTGGTTACCAAAGTTTTACCAAGCATTTCTTGGACATTTGCAACAACTTCTTCAACTGATTTTGCAAGACGAACACCACCCTTTGAATCAGGACCAAGTTCTTTAAACTTACCCTTACCACGACCACCAGCGTGAATCTGGCTTTTAACCACATAGAGTGGTCCAGGCAATTTTTTTGCCCATTTTTCAGCTTGCTCCACAGAATAAACAGCAACACCATTTGCAATTGGTGCCCCATATTCATGAAGCAGACGTTTGGCCTGATATTCATGGATATTCATGCATTTGTCCTTTTCTTTTACGGATTACTTTATTAATTCTCAAGTCCTAAATTTTAAATACTCTATTGTAATGAACAGAACCTTGCCCTATTCATTTGAGGTTAGGCACAAGTGCGATACAAGCTTCACAAAGTTTCTGCACCGCATTCACTGATTTCTCAAAAGCAGCTCTTTCCTCTTTATCAAGATCAATTTCAATGACTCGTTCAACACCGCCCGCACCAAGCACGACGGGAACACCAACATAGGTATCCTCAACCCCATATTCCCCTGAAAGATAGGCCGCGACAGGAACAACACGCTTAGTGTCCTTCAAATAGGCTTCAGCCATAGAAACTGCCGAAGTAGCTGGTGCATAAAAAGCAGATCCTGTTTTTAACAAACTAATAATTTCTGCACCTCCATCTCGAGTACGCTGGATAATTTGATCAATTCTTTCCTGTGTTGTCCAGCCCATCTTTACAAGATCAGGCAAAGAAATACCACCAACTGTTGAATAACGCGTGAGAGGAACCATTGAATCACCGTGCCCTCCTAAAACAAACGCTGTCACATCTTTAACAGAGACCTTAAATTCCTCAGATAAGAAATGACGAAACCGTGCTGAATCAAGAACTCCAGCCATACCAACCACTTTATGTGTAGGGAGACCTGAAAATTTCTGCAATGCCCACACCATCGCATCAAGGGGATTGGTAATACAAATAACAAATGCTGAAGAAGCGTATTTTTTGATCCCAGCTCCAACTTGTTCCATAACCTTTAAATTAATATCCAAAAGTTCATCACGGCTCATACCGGGTTTTCGCGCAACACCTGCTGTTACAATAACAACATCAGCACCTTCAATCGCCTCATAAGCATTAGCACCTTTTAGACCGATATCAAAACCTTCAACAGGTGAAGATTCGGCTATATCTAAAGCCTTACCTTGTGGTACACCTTCTGCAATATCAAATAAGACAACGTCACCAAGTTCTTTAAGCCCAATTATATGTGCTAAAGTCCCCCCAATCATACCTGAACCAATAAGAGCTATTTTCTTTCGTGCCATTTTATTTCTTCCTAACGTTAGATAACTCGGCGCGCATTTATCAGCGCCAGTATACTGAATATTTTCTTTGACCTCAGCCCAATTTTCAACACTATCATCAAAAGGAGAAAAATATGAAATTCACTAAATTTCTCTCCTCATAAAAGCAAAAATCCTCCAAGGAAACAGCTATGAGAAAATTACCACTCTGTATCGATAAAGTGAATTTTAAAAAAATACAACAGAATTATTACACTTCTTTTGAATTCAAAGAGTTATTGTTTTTACTGTTTACGTAAAAGTAAAGTTATGATCAATTTTCCCCTTTCAAAAGAAAACGTTCTGCCCAAATTTTTAAATAATCTTGGCTTTGCATTTCAAAAAGACGCGATTGTGTTCTCTGAAACTCAAATGTTTCTGTCGTCTGCGCACGCCCTTTATATAACCCCTCAAACCCTGCTGCCGCTGACATAAATAATCTTATGTGTCGTTCATAGAGGACATCAATAAGTAAAATAAACCGCTTGGTTTCATTGCGACACGCATCATCCATCACCGGCACATTATCAACAAAAATTGTATGATAACGCTCCCCCAAGGCTAAATACTCAACCGCCGCCAAAGGCTTTGCACACAAATCTTGATAATCAAAGCGGGCGCAACCTGCTCCAGAGCGCGGGATATGAACAAGACGCCCTTTTATTGAAAGTTCATCAGATGTTTCCTTGTGTCCTTGCAGCACCAGCGCCCATGCTTGATCCATATATTCATTTGCTTGCACCCCCAACGGCGACACATACACCTGTTGTAGATTTGATTTTTCAAGGCGATAATCTGTTTTTGCATCAAGATTAATAACACGCACATGTGCTTTCAAAACTTGGATAAATGGCAAAAAGAGCTCTCGGTTTAAACCGTTATAATAAAGATTATCGGGAGCAACATTTGAAGTCGCAACAAAGAAAACTCCTTTATCAAACAAAGCAGAGATAAGGCGCCCCAATACCATAGCATCAGCAATATCTGTTACACTAAATTCATCAAAACAAAGTATCTGCGCTTCTCGTGCAAGATCTTCAACAACGGCTAAAATAGGATTATTTGGCCCAGCTTTTGCATCTTTTGATGATTGACGGTAAACATTAATGCGCTCATGTACATCAGCCATAAAATCGTTAAAATGAGCACGCTTTTTACATTTCTGCGGCAAACAAGAAAAGAACAAATCCATCAGCATGGTTTTGCCTCGTCCTACATCACCATAAATATACAGTCCCTGAAAAGGATTATCACCTTGTCTTGAAACACGAGAAAAAGTTTGCTTTTTTCTCTTGAAAAAATGCCAAAATAACCAAGGACGAGAAACATTTTGTTCTATAATATATTGTAATAAATGATCAAACTGCTCTGTTAAGGCCAATTGAGCTGGATCAAAACTGATTTCTCCTTTGTATACCAGCTCCTTATAGCGCGTTGACACTAAAATCATCCAAACAGCCTTTTTCCAATCCGTTCTCAATGAAAAATACAAGTTTCCTTCACAAACCTGCGCACATATCCCTTATTTTTTCATAAACGATTAAAAACGTTCTAACGGCTTAAAACAACCGGATGATCATCAAGTGTACGTCCCTCAAAGCGATCAACATTGGAAGAATAAAGAGCAATGATAACGCGTCCTGCCCTATTATAGAAATATAATCTTTTTCCTTTAACAGCCCACGAATTCACCTGAGAAACAATTCCTGGACAGTGTAAAGGACCAGCTCGAAACCCTTGACCAAATTTCGTTTGTGGTGTTGCAATTCGACAAACTTTACCGCCCACAGAAAGATTCCACACCCCAGCAATACTTGCAGGAAACAAATCAATGGCATTGCTTGGTAATTCGAGACTAGCCATTCGTCCATCACTCTGGGAATCCCCTTTCTCATACATTGAAGCGTCTGCTACCTCAGATGCCAATGAATGAGAAGACGATACATCAGACATTACTTCTGTTTGTATTTGTTGAAGTGGATAAAAAACTTCTAATGTGTTGCCACTATCATTACTATCAAATCGTGATGTTAAACATCCGCTTAAAAGTGTTGCAGTTAATAGTGCAACGAAAAACGAAATTTTTGAAAATGACATATCAATACTCTTTCCCACGACAATATAATAAGCTTACTCAAAGAAATGGATGAACGTTTGTTATATAGCATTTTATAAAGATAAATTAACAAATCAAAAAAAACAGTGAAATTTATCTATTTTGATTGATAAAATAATTTTTCACTCAATTTTATATTCATTAAACACTGGAAATTTATAAGATTTTCAGTCATATATCTTTTGTGGGCAATCACTAAAAATAGAGAAGTTTTATGAAAACACCATTCAGTAAAATGAACGGTCTTGGAAATCAAATCATTGTTGCTGATATGCGTGACAGCACATGTGCGCTTACAACACAAGCAATTCTTGCCTTAGCAGTAGATCCCCAAACACATTTTGATCAAATTATGGCTATCCATCCATCTAGCAAAAATGAAACTGATTTCCGCATCGAAATATGGAATGCCGACGGATCAATGGCTAAAGCTTGTGGTAACGGAACCCGTTGCGTCATTGCTTGGTTAACAGACCACAATCTTGGCGAAACCTTTCGATTGGAGACACCCGCTGGAATTATTGAAGGGAACCGTAAAACAAACGAACTCATCTCTGTTGACATGGGATGCCCAAGTTTCAATGCAAAAGAGATGCCTGTTTCACGTGAAATAGTGGACACCAATCATGTAGAACTTACCGCTGGTCCCCTAAAGGATGCTTGCCTTGTATCCGTTGGCAATCTCCACGCTATTTTTTTTGTTGAAAGTGATATTCAACATATTCCATTAGAAAAGTATGGACCAAAGCTTGAACATGATCCCCTTTTTCCGGAACGATGCAACATTTCCATTGCTTATGTCACGTCAAAGAAAAGCCTAAATTTACGCACATGGGAGCGAGGCGCTGGATTAACGCAAGCATGCGGCAGTGCTGCCTGTGCAAGTGCAGTGGCTGCCTATCGACGTGGCCTCACACAACGCCATATTGATGTGAACTTAGCAGGAGGGATACTGAATATTTTTTATCGAGAAGACGATCATATTATTATGACAGGTCCAGTTAAATATGAGTTTAGTGGTTTTTTAAACCCTTTAACGGGGAACTATAAAAAGGATCACTTTTGATGGCTATAGAAATTGTAACTTTTGGTTGTCGACTAAATAGTTACGAAACAGAAATCATACGCAAAGAAAGTGCTTCTTCGGGGCTAAATCAGCTTAAAGATGGTGCTATTATCTTTAATACCTGCGCTGTCACTGCTGAAGCTGTGCGACAAGCAAAACAAGCTATCCGCAAAGCAAGACGTGAAAATCCTCACGCGCGCATTATTGTCACAGGGTGTGCCGCACAAACAGAAGGGCAAAATTTTGCCTCAATGACAGAGGTAGATCTCGTTTTGGGGAATGAAGAAAAACTTCATGCGCATTCTTACCGTCAACTTCCTGATTTTGGCATCAACCATTCTGAAAAATTGCGTATCAATGACATCATGGAGGTGCAAAAAATTGCTCCACATATGGTAAGCGCAATGGAAGAGCGTACCCGTGCCTTTGTACAGGTACAAAATGGATGTGATCATCGCTGTACATTTTGCATTATTCCTTATGGTCGCGGTCCATCACGCTCAGTTCCCATGGGTGCTGTCGTTGAACAAATTAAACAACTGATAGGCAATGGTATTCAAGAAGTTGTTCTAACCGGTGTTGATCTTACAAGTTATGGCCACGATCTCCCTGGAAAGGCTACTTTAGGAAAATTAACTTCTGTCATTTTGCATCACATTCCTGACCTACCTCGATTACGTCTTTCATCAATTGATTCCATTGAAGCGGATGAAGAACTCATAAATCTTTTAGCCTATGAAAAAAGAATCATGCCCCATTTGCATTTATCTTTGCAAGCAGGTGATAATATGATTCTAAAGCGAATGAAACGGCGACACTTACGTGAACATGCAATTCAATTTTGCCAAGATTTGCGTGCCAAACGTCCTACAATGGTTTATGGTGCTGATTTAATTGCTGGTTTTCCCACTGAAACAGAAGAGATGTTCCAAAATAGTCTCGCTCTCATCAATGACTGTAATTTAACACACCTCCATGTCTTTCCTTTTAGTCCAAGAGAAGGAACACCTGCCGCACGAATGCCGCAAATCAATCGTAGCGTGGTCAAGATGCGTGCAGAAAGGTTGCGTAAAGCGGGGGAGGAAGCTTATCAAAAACATCTTGCTCTCTTACAAAATAGTCAGCAAACAATTCTTGTTGAAAAAGATGAAATCGGACGAACGGAAGATTATACTCTTGCAAAAATTAAAGGCGCCAAAGCTGGAACAATTGTTCAAGCTCTTATCGTTGATCAAGATGGCGATAAATTGATTGCTACTCTCCAAAAATTGAACGCAGCTTGAGCAGGAAATCCTTATGACAAAATCTTTTATCAAAAAAATGCTCTCTTTTAATAAGGCTAAAGAGCCGGAATTGCAACAAATTTCACCTCATGATGAAACCGATAGAGTAGAAAAAAATAAATCAAAAAGTGAAATTATAAAAAACGATTGCTCCCCTATAGATGTTGAAAAAGAAGAACAAACAGAAAGCCAAAATACAACATCTGAAAACTACGGTGAAAAGACACAACCTTTTGAATCACATTCTGGCAAAGTAATTGTCACGAATACAATCAGTAAAAAACAAACTGAAGATCTTTTTCCCGTACCTTCTGTGGAACAAAAAAAGACAGCGTGGTTTGGACGTCTAAAAAAAGGATTAGCTCTTTCCTCACAGCGCTTAAGTGAATCCATAAGCGACCTATTTGTTAAAGGAAAGCTTGATGGAAATACGTTGCAAGAGCTAGAAGATATTCTTATTCAAGCTGATCTTGGTGTGGAAACAGCTACACGCATCACCGATACCTTAGCCTCCAGTCGTTACGAAAAAAATCTATCTCCAGATGATATTCATATTATCGTGGCTAACGAAATCAAAAAAGTGTTAGAACCTGTTGCGCTTCCACTAGAACTTGATCTTAACCATAGACCTCATGTTATTTTGCTTGTCGGTGTAAATGGAACAGGAAAAACGACAACTATTGGAAAACTTGCAGCTAAGCTAACCGCAGGAGGACTAAAGGTTATGCTGGCTGCTGGTGATACGTTTCGCGCTGCAGCCATTGAACAATTGCATATTTGGGGTAAACGCACAGGAGCACCCGTTGTTTCAACAAAACTAGGTGCAGATGCCGCCAGCTTAGCATTTGATGCTTATGAAAAAGCAAAAAAAGCAAACAGTGATGTATTAATCATTGATACAGCTGGGCGCTTACAAAATAGAACTGAACTGATGGATGAATTGGCAAAAATTATTCGTGTTTTAGGAAAACATGATCCTCAAGCACCACACACAATTCTTCAAACGCTTGATGCAACCACTGGGCAAAATGCGCTCAATCAGGTGGATATTTTCCGCGATATTGCCGGCGTTAATGGTTTAGTTATGACAAAGCTCGACGGTACCGCACGAGGAGGAATTCTTGTTGCCATCGCAGCAAAATATAAATTACCTGTTCATTTTATCGGTATAGGAGAAAATATTGAGGATCTTCAACCTTTTTCTGCTTCTGATTTTGCTACAACCATCACAGGAAAATACGCATGAAAAAATCTTCTTTTGGACCTAATTCTTATAACAACCCAAATTTGAAAAATATCAATGGCAATCAAAAATCTGATTTTTCACCAACCATAAAATTTCTTTTGGAAATGGGGCCATTAGTCGTCTTTTTTCTGGCCAATTATAAGGGCGAATGGTTGTTAAATAATATCGAGCTTTTTAAAAATTTTAGTAAGCCTATTTTCCCTGCAACAGCTATTTTCATGGTGGCTATCATTGTTGCTCTAAGCTTATCATGGATTCTTGCACGAAAAATTCCCATAATGCCTCTTATTTCAGGAATATTTGTTCTGGTCTTTGGATTTTTAACTCTTTGGCTTCACAATGATACTTTCATAAAAATGAAACCAACAATTATTAATAGCTTATTTGCGCTCATCCTCTTTGGTGGTATGTGTTTTAAAAAACCACTTTTACGGTATGCGTTTGACTCTACTTTAAAACTTGATGATTTAGGATGGCAAAAACTTACCTATCGTTGGGCATTCTTTTTCGTTTTTCTTGCTCTTTTGAATGAAGCCGTTTGGCGCAATTTTAGCGATAATTTTTGGACCAGCTTTAAAGTATTTGGTGTTATGCCCCTAACAGTCCTCTTTATGATTACCCAAATGCCCCTTATCCTTAGGCACTCACAAGGACTTTTTACAGAAGGGGACAAATCTGATTCTTAAACATAAGATATCCATAACTCTAAATTCTTTTGTAGATTTATGGCTGCACACTGTTCATGGAGAAAAGATATGTTAATTGAACAGTTCATATGTAGAAAAGATAATTTTGGTGTACTCATTCATGATGAAAAAAGCGGCTACACAGCTGCAATTGATGCGCCTGAAAGTAAAGCGATTCATAACGCCTTAAAACGCCGTAACTGGACACTTCAGACTATTTTTGTAACTCATCATCATCACGACCATGTAGAAGCACTGGAAGAGTTAAAACAAGTTTATAAGGCTGTCGTTATTGGACCAGAAGCAGAGAAAGAAAAGATTCATCATCTTGATCAAACACTTCAACCTGATGAAAATCTTTTCTTTGGCACGCACCCGCTTTTAGCTCTTTCAACACCTGGTCACACTTTGGGCGCACTATCTTATTACTTTCCTGAGGAAAGTGTACTCTTTGCTGGAGATACACTTTTCTCTCTTGGTTGTGGACGCCTTTTTGAAGGAACACCTGCTCAAATGCTCAACTCTTTAAAAAAGCTTCGTAAACTTCCTGATAAAACACTTCTTTATTGCGGTCATGAATATACCAAAACCAATGCTCTTTTCGCATTAACACTTGATCCACATAATCAGAAACTTCGTAAAAGAGTAGAAGAAGTTTTTTTGCTACGTGCAAAAAACGCTATGACTTTACCAGTAACCTTAGGGCAAGAAAAAGTTACCAATCCCTTTCTCCGCTGGGATGACAGTGCGTTGCGAAAAAACCTTGCAATGGAAGAAGAAGCAGATGAAGAAGTCTTTGCTGAAATTCGAAGAAGAAAGGATAATTTCTAACCATGTTCAAGTTCGTATTACGTTTGTTTCTCCTTTTTCTTTTTGTAATACATACCCAACTAACAATAGCAAAGGAAAAGAAAACAGACAATCAATTTGAGTTCCCGCATGTTATTGCAAATTACACCTTAACAGAAGATTTTCTCTTAAAAATGGAACAAATTAATAAAGAAGATTGTGAAAACTCACCATCAGAATCAAAAATATCCAATACTGAGAAAGCATCTGATATTAAAATTGAACAGGACGACAGTCTTGAAGGATTCGTAGCTTCTATTTCTAATCAACCAAAATTAATGAATATTTTAAGAAAAAATAATATCACACCTAAAGATTTCGCTATAGGTACCCTTGCCTTTCAAACAACATTAACAATGCTTTTAGTTCCTCTTGAAATTCTCAAAAAAGAGGGGATTTCTTTTGATGAAAAAAATACTGTAGTTTCAGATAATTTAGAATTTGGTAAAAAACATATGTATAGAATATTTGTTATTTTAAAAGGGCGTTGTAAATAGAATTCGTGCTACTTTGAACAAATTATTAACTTTGCAGACGAAAAAGTCTTCGCTAAAATCTGGAAAAGAAAGGATAAATTTTGACCATGTTTAAATTGGTATTGTGTTTGCTTTTTCTTTTCCCTTTTTTAACATATGTTCAAATAACAATGGCAAATGGGACGGATAATCAATTTGTTTTTTCACCTATCAGCAATCCAAATATCGTTGCAAATTATCCTTTAACAGAAGATTTACTCTCAAAAATAGAACATCTAAAAAAAGAAATTGAAGATTTACCTCCAGAGCCAGAGGCATCCAATACCGGAAATGATAACAGCATTGAAGGGCTCATTGCCTCTATTTCTGCTAGACCAAAACTAATGGATCTTTTAAGAAAACATAATCTCTCACCGAAAGATTATGTTATTGGTCTTATAGCTCTTCAAGCAACTTTAGCTGCAATAATAGCCTTTGAAGATAAAGAAATTCTCTTCAATGAAAAAAATACTATATCTTTAGATAATTTAAATTTCGGTCAAAAATATATCGATAGAATTCGTGCTATTTTGGACAATTAATTAGTTTTGCAAACGCCGGCAAATATCATCCAATTGTTCTAATGAAGAGTAGCGTATTTTTAAATCACCACCTTTTTTGCCATGCCGAATAGTCACTTTCATTCCTATCACGTCTGCAAGTAATTTTTCTAAAGATTTTGTTTCCGTATTTTTCTCAACAACAGTTCGTTTTTTGACTTTTGGATTTGCCTGTTCATATGCAAGTATTTCCGTTTGGCGCACAGAGAGCCCCTCACGAATGATTTTTTCGGCTAAATCCTGTGGATTCTCAACAGTGATAAGACAGCGTGCATGACCAGCGGAGAGTTGCCCATCAGTTAAAAATTGTTGTACTTTTGGTGGAAGTTTTAACAAACGAAGCGTATTTGCAACATGACTCCGGCTTTTTCCAATAACTTGTGCCAAATCTGCCTGCGTATATCCATGCTCATTCAGTAAAATTTCATATCCCATTGCTTCTTCGATAGGATTAAGATCGGCACGTTGAACATTTTCAATTATTGCCAATTCCAAAGCTGTCTTATCATCAACATCGCGAATAATGACTGGCAATTGACTTAAATTAGCCCGTTGAGCAGCACGCCACCGTCGTTCACCAGCGATTAATTCAAACCTATGAGGACGATCACGTGAAGGTCTTACAATGACAGGTTGAACAACTCCATGCTGACGAATTGATTGTGCTAAATTATCAAGTTCTGAATCAGTAAAGTGACGCCGCGGATTGTGTGGATTGCACGAAATAGATTCAAGAGGAACAAATTGCTCAGAAAGTGTAGAAATTGCATTAGGTTCTATCAATTTGTCAGAACTTGATGAACGTGCAATATTGTTATTTAAATTGATGTCTCCAATTAACGCTGCTAACCCACGACCTAGTCTTTTTTTTGATTGATCATCATTCATAATTTTGCTCTTTAAATTTTCTTATAAAATTTTTTACATTTCTAATCTAAGCAGCAGCACGTGCTTGTTTTTCACGTTGAATTACTTCCGATGCTAAACGCAAATATGCTTGACTACCTGCACATTTCAGATCATAAAGCAACACTGGTTTACCGAAAGAGGGAGCCTCAGATACACGTACATTTCGTGGAATAACGGTACGATAAACTTTATCTCCCATAAAAGAACGCACATCTTCGACAACTTGATTCGAAAGATTATTACGTCCATCATACATTGTTAGAACAATACCTTGAATTTCTAAAGATGGATTAAGAACAGATCGCACTTGTTTTACTGTTTCAAGCAATTGGCTTAAACCTTCAAGTGCTAAAAATTCACACTGCATAGGTACTAAAACAGAATCCGCTGCACCCATAGCATTAAGTGTTAAAAGATTAAGAGAGGGAGGACAATCAATGAGAATATAACTATATTTCTTGATCATCTTCGGGTCATCGCAGAGTGCTTTACGCAACCGTTGAATGCGATCTTGTGATGAAGCAATTTCCATTTCTACGCCTAAAAGATCAAGCGTAGAAGGGACAATATGGAGATTAGGTACAGCAGTTTTCAAAGCTGCTTTTGTAACTGAAATTCCTGAAATCAAAACATCATAAGAAGATAAAGGACGGCTATTACGATCAATTCCCAATCCTGTACTTGCATTCCCTTGCGGATCAACATCCATAATGAGGACATTTTCACCAATCGCTGCTAAAGCCGTTGCAAGATTAATTGCTGTAGTTGTTTTGCCGACCCCACCTTTTTGGTTTGCAATAGCGATAATTCGTGTTTCGCTCATTTTGCTTTACCCTCTATATGATCGAACATGAGAAATTTCTAAAATCACAGAATTTTCATCAATTTTACTTTTATGTTTTAGCAGATCAAAACGCCAATTGGCAGAGGCTTTTGTTATTTCCGTAGAGTAATCCCGACCTTTTTGCAAAAGAGCTATTGTTTTTTTTGTTAACAATGGAAAAATAAGCTGTAAGAGATCATCTAACGGAGCTAATCCTCTCGCTGTTATAACGTCCGGTATTCTTATTTTTTCATAAACATCTTCAATTCTACAATGATGAACTGTTGCAGGAAGACTAAGTTGAGTAATAACTGTTCGTAAAAAAGCTATTTTTTTTCCGTTGCTTTCAACAAGATCAATATGCCCTACTTTTTTTTCTTTCATTAAAATAGCAATAACAATTGCAGGAAAGCCTCCTCCTGATCCAAGATCACACCAGTGTAAAAAGTGGCTATGTAAAGGATAAATTTGGGCTGAATCCAAAATATGTCGTGTCCATAGAATTGGTATTGTTGCAGGAGATACCAAATTAATATGCATATTCCATTGAACTATCAAAGATTCAAATTGTACTAAATCCTCCATCGTTTCACGTGAAACAGAAGGAATGATATTTAAGAGTGCTTGATATTTTTCTTCTATGGAAACATCCATTAAACTGATTGAGCCTTTTCACGTTTTTGACGTTGAATATAAGTGATAATGAGTGATAATGCTGCTGGAGTCATACCATCAATTTTTTGTGCATCAGCAATTGAACGTGGTGATATTTTTTGAATTTTTGTTTTTAACTCATTTGAAAGACCTGAAATAGCTTGAATATTAAGAGAAGAAGGTATTTCTAGACGTTCATCTCGCTGAAGAGCAGCAATATCTTGTGCTTGTTTTTCTAAATAAACTGCATACTGTGCTTCAATTTCTAAAGATTCGACAGTTTTAGAATCAATAGACTTTAATTGTGGCCAAAAATTTGAAAGACGTTCTATAGTCATATGGGGATAAGCAAGAAAATCATAAGCCGAACGCCGAACGCCATCGTGATTTACCTGTAATCCATGAGCAGATGCCTCATTAGGTGTTAGAAAAAGTTTTTGGCAGATTGATCGTGCTTGATCAAGACGGTACTGTTTTTGCTGATAACAATCCCAACGTATTTTACTGACAATACCCCACTGTTGTGCCAAAGGTGTTAAACGAGCATCAGCATTATCAGACCGTAATGATAAACGAAACTCAGCCCGTGAAGTAAACATTCTATAAGGTTCACAAACCCCACGCGAAACCAAATCATCTATCATAACACCAATATAAGCTGTCGAACGACTTATAAATATTTCATCTAACCCTGTAACCTTACGGGCGGCATTCAATCCAGCTAAAAGCCCTTGAGCCGCAGCTTCCTCATATCCCGTTGTACCATTAATTTGTCCAGCTAAAAATAACCTTGGCAAAGAACGCAACTCTAAGGTTCTAGTCAATTGTTGTGGATTAACAAAATCATATTCAATAGCATACCCAGGTTGAAAAACCTCAACATTTTCTAATCCTTCAATTGTTTTTAGTAAAGAAATTTGTACATCTTCAGGAAGAGAAGTAGAAAGACCATTTGGATAAATAGTATCAGTATCTAGACCTTCTGGTTCTAGAAAAATCTGATGTCCATCACGTTCACCAAATTTAATAATTTTATCTTCAATTGAAGGACAATACCGTGGACCTAATCCTTCAATAGCTCCAGAATATAAAGCAGATTTATGAATATTTTCATGAATAATTTGATGTGTCTGTGCATTTGTACGCGTTATTGCACATTCAATTTGAGGTTGTTCAATTTTTTCTGTTAAAAGAGAAAAGGGGACAGGATCTTCATCAGCTTGCTGTTTTTGAAGATATTCCCAACGAATAGTTTTTTTATTAAGACGAGCTGGTGTCCCTGTTTTTAATCTCCCAAGAGTTATATTATAATTTTTTAAGCGTTCAGCAAGCTTGACACTTGACTGTTCTCCCATCCGTCCAGCAACATACCTCTTATCCCCAATATGAATAAGGCCATTTAAAAATGTCCCTGTAGTTAAAACGACAGCACCGGAAAAAAGAGTTCCCTGTTTTTTTAAAAAAACACCTGAAACGTAATTATCTTTAACAATCAGATCAACAACTTCATCTTCAAGTAGAATAAGATTATCTTGTTCTTGCAAAAATTTCTGAATTGCTTCTTTATATAATTTTCTATCTGCTTGCGTACGCGGTCCTCTTACTGCTGGTCCTTTGCGTCGATTAAGTAGTCTAAATTGAATTCCAGCAGCATCTGCTGCTTTTCCCATAAGACCATCCAAAGCATCTATTTCACGAACCAGATGTCCTTTTCCAAGTCCACCGATAGCAGGATTACAAGACATTGTCCCTATGGCTGATATTTTATGTGTTATGAGGGCTGTCCGCGCTCCAACACGTGCTGAAGCTGAAGCTGCTTCACAGCCTGCATGACCACCCCCAACAACAACAACATCATATAATTGCATTTGTCTCATCCCATAGAGAACCTATTCCAAAGTTTCACGTGAAACAAGACATAAAATACACAATCTTTTAAATGTGTCTATTTAAATAATCAATGTTTCACGTGAATCATTATTTACCAACGCAAAATTCTGAAAAAATAATATCAAGTAAATCTTCAACATCTATATCTCCCGTAATTTTCCCAAGAAAATCACTTGCACGACGAAGATGTTCTGCACGTAAACTTAAATCAATAGTATTATAATTGAGAGAAGCGTCTATCTCTTTAACAGCTTCTTTTAATAACTGAAGTTGTCTTTTACGTGCTGGAACAAGATTTCCAATTTCAGAAGAACGACGTAAACAAAACAACTCAAGTTCTTTAATAAAATTATCAAAATTAAAACCTGTTAATGCAGAAAATTGTATAAACCAACGTGTTTTATCCTCTTCATAAAGATCAAGCTTATTACCAACACGCCATATTTCAGCAGTTGTTTCTGGTAAATCGATCTCTTTAGGATTTCCCATATCATAAACTAAAATAACCAAATCAGCATCCAAAATATGCTGTTTTGCAACTTCTATTCCCAATTTTTCTATTTTATTTTCTGTTTCTCTAAAACCAGCAGTGTCTGTTAAAAAAACCGGTAAACCACTGAGAACAAGCCTAATTTCTAAAGCATCACGTGTTGTTCCCGCTTCTTCCATCACAATGGCAACAGGTTTTCCAGCCAAACGATTAATAATGCTTGATTTTCCAGAATTTGGAGCCCCTGCAATAACAACCTTTAACCCGTCACGTAAAATACTAGCTCGTTCACCCTCAGCAATATGTTTACGAAGAGAAATGGAGAGTTCTTCTACATCTTTCCAAATTTTATCAGATACCAAATGAGGAATGTCAGCTTCATCAGAAAAATCAAGTTCTGCTTCAATAAAAGCACGTACTTTCATAAGTTTATGACGCCAATCGCGATAAAGCGATGTTAAACGACCAGTTGTACCCATAATTGCTAAACGCCGCTGACTTTCAGTTTCTGCCTCTATTAAATCAGCAAGTGCTTCTGCCTGAACAAGATCTAATTTCCCCTCAATAAATGCACGACGCGAAAATTCACCCGCTTCTGCAATACGACACCCTTCAAATGTAGATAATTCATCAAGAAAACGATTAACAACGGCTTTTCCTCCATGCAAATGAAACTCTGCACAATCTTCTCCCGTGAAACTATGAGGAGCAGGAAAAAAAACAGTTAAAGCAGAATCCAAAAAGCTCCCATCACGAGCTGTAAGATTTCCATAATGCATGAACCGCGCTTTAGGTAAACGACCACAAAGCGCTTTAACAATAGATACAACATGAGGACCAGAAAGCCGAATGACTGCAACCCCTGAAGGCAACAATCCACTCGAAACAGCAAAGATTGTATCCACAGGAATAATCCTAAACAAAAAACTTAATGATTCTATGTATTCATTGAATCAAAGAATTCGCTATTGTTTTTTGTTTGTTTTAATTTATCAATCAAAAATTCAATAGCATCTGTTACATTCATAGGTGCTAAAATACGGCGAAGAACAAAAATTTTATGTAAATCTTGTCGCGCTACTAGAAGTTCTTCCTTACGCGTTCCTGACTTCAAAATATCCATAGCAGGGAAAATGCGTTTATCAGCAACTTTACGGTCAAGAACAATTTCCGAATTACCTGTTCCTTTAAATTCTTCAAAAATAACCTCATCCATACGACTACCCGTATCTATTAATGCCGTTGCAATAATGGTTAAAGATCCACCTTCTTCAATATTACGTGCTGCACCAAAAAAACGTTTCGGGCGTTGTAGCGCATTTGCATCAACACCCCCTGTCAAAACTTTACCTGATGAAGGAACAACAGTATTGTAAGCCCGTCCAAGACGGGTAATAGAATCGAGAAGAATAACAACATCACGACCATATTCAACAAGGCGTTTGGCTTTTTCAATAACCATCTCAGCAACTTGTACGTGACGTATTGCTGGTTCATCAAAAGTAGAAGAAACGACTTCTCCTTTTACAGAACGCTGCATATCAGTAACCTCTTCTGGTCGTTCATCAATTAAGAGAACAATGAGGTAACACTCAGGATGATTAGTGGTGATAGAATGAGCAATATTTTGAAGTAAAACCGTTTTTCCTGTTCTAGGAGGCGCTACAATTAATCCTCTCTGCCCTTTTCCTAATGGTGATATCAAATCGATCACTCGTGACGACATATCCTTTTCTGTAGGATCTTGTATTTCCATTTGAAACCGTTCATTGGAATAAAGGGGAGTTAAATTATCAAAGTGAATTTTATAACGAATTTTTTCAGGATCTTCAAAATTGATTGTATTAATTTTAAGGAGAGCAAAATAACGTTCTCCTTCTTTTGGACTACGTATAGGCCCCTCAACAGTATCACCCGTTTTTAAAGAAAAAGACTGTATCTGTGCGGGAGAAAGATAAATATCATCAGGACCTGGAAGATAATTAGCATCAGCAGATCGCAAAAATCCAAAGCCATCTTGTAAAACTTCAACAACTCCTTCTCCTATAATTTCTACGTCTTGCGAAGCAAGCTTTTTCAAGATAGCAAACATTAATTCTTGCTTACGCATGAGAGAAGCATTTTCAACTTCTAATGTTTCAGCAAAAGAGACAAGTTCAACTGGATTTTTACTTTTAAGTTCTTGTAATTTCATTTCTTGCATGAAATATGCTCTTTATTAATAGGTAAAGGATTGTTTTCAAAATTAATTTATGGAAAATATTGAAGAATAGAACACTCTTAATAAGGTGGATATATTCTACACTTAACTTTTAAAAACTGCAAGTATCCTTCATAAGATTTATTTTCATATATAATTTAGCAATCATATTTCAAAATCGTTTATAAAAATGATTCATAAAAAAATAAAAAACTTATTTATAATAAAAATAATTTATATCGTTAATAAATTAATATTCAAAATGATTTTTATTTTTTAAAGATTTTTTGTATTAATAATTTAAGAGAAAGAGAGGATTATTCTTATTTAAGCCTGTGTTTAATGTGGATTATTATTTATACCTTACTCATCCTCAACTTTATCCACAAAGGAAAAATAAAAAAAATAAATTATAGCATTATTTTAAGGGTATTATCCCCATTCTTTTCTCATAAGAAGCTTTTATTTATCACAATTGTTCAATTTGTGCATAATAATGAAAAACTTTTTCTAAAGTTTCATTTTATAAAAAATTACGATGATATATACACATTTATTAACAAGGAGTTAAAATTTTTGTGACAAGAGAAAAAAAGTTTTTTCATTTACACATGCTTTCTGATGCAACGGGAGAAACATTAATCTCTGTGGGAAGGGCTGTAGCAGCACAATATACGATGATTCAGACAACAGAACATATCTATCCTATGATTCGCAATGAAACACAGCTGCAAAGAGCTCTTGATGAAATACAACAAGAGCCGGGTATAGTTCTTTACACAATCATTGATAAAAAAATTAAAATGCTTCTTAGGAGAATATGTGAGAAAATAGAAGTTCCCTGTATTGACATACTCCACCCTGTTTTGGATGCTTTTCAGTCTTATCTTGGAATGCCCACAAATTTACGTGTTAGTGCACAGCATGATCTCAATGCAGATTACTTTCGTCGTATTGAAGCGTTAGATTTTACAATAGAGCATGATGATGGGCAATCTCCCAACAGCTTATTGGATGCAGATGTGATACTTGTAGGAATATCAAGAACTTCTAAAACACCAACCAGTATCTATTTAGCAAATCGCGGAATAAAAGCTGCTAATGTTCCTCTTATTCCAGGAATTGATTTACCTGAAGCTCTTTTAGAGGCAAAAAATGCTTTGATCATTGGCTTAATTGCTTCAGCTGAACGAATCTCACATATTCGTCAAAATAGAGATTTAGGAGATGATTTTTCTCTTGAAAGTTATGCTGATCGAATCAATATAGCTGAAGAATTGACTTATGCAAAGCGCATTTGCGAACGTTTTGATTGGCCTATTATTGATGTCACAAGACGTTCTATTGAAGAAACAGCTGCTGCAATATTTGAACTTTTGTCACGATTTCGTGAAAGAAAATGAAAGAAAATTCTCATGACAGCAGAAACATTAATATTAGCATCCCTCAGTTCTTATCGTGCACAATTGTTGAAAAAAGCAGGTTTAAGTTTTTTTATTGAAGGGGCTTCTTTTGATGAAAGAGAGATAGAGAAAACAGCAGAAATAAAAATACCTAAAGAACTTTGTTGTTTTCTTGCAAGTGCAAAAGCAAAAAATGTTTCTGATCGCTTTCCTGATGCTTTTGTCATTGGTTGTGATCAAGTACTTGATTTGGAAGGTCAAATTTTTCACAAAGTTACAAATGACAAAGAAGCACATCAACGTTTGTGCGCTTTATCAGGTAAAAAGCATTCTCTTCATAGCGCGGTGGCTTTATTTAGGAATGGCCAAGAAATTTGGATTGAAGCTTTTAGTGCTCATATGTCTGTACGTCCTCTCTCAACAGAGTTTATAGAACGTTATTTATCTCGTGTAGGGTCAGATGTTCTAAACAGTGTGGGAGTATATCAAATTGAAGGAGAAGGAATTCATCTTTTTGAGAAAATTGAGGGAGATTTTTTTACTATTATTGGTTTACCACTCTTACCTTTACTCGTAAAATTGCGTTATTTAGGAGCCATTGATGGTTAATTTAACAAGAAAGCGCAAAGAAAAAAACTCTCCGCATGCTTTTGTTGTTGGCACTCCTATTCATCATTCAAAATCGCCAAAAATTCATAAATTTTGGCTTAAACAATACGGTTTACAAGGTGAATATCTAGCACAAGACATAGCACCTGAAGGATTCAAGGATTTTATTGCATCTGTACAAGAAAGAGGTTTTTGTGGAGGCAATGTTACTTTACCTTATAAGCAGGAAGCCTTCTGTTTAGCGGATCATAAAGATGAGGTAGCAACAATGATTGGTGCTGCTAATACGCTGTGGTATGAAGGAGATAAACTTTGCGCTACAAATAGTGATGCCTATGGTTTTTGCGCTAATCTTGATGATTCTGTTTCTGGTTGGGCTGGCGAAACAGCTCTTGTTTTTGGTGCAGGTGGTGCTGCACGTGCCGTCTTATACGCCTTAAAAACACGGGGATTTGAGCGCATTTTCTTACTTAATCGTACTAAACAACGAGCGGATAATTTAGCCGAGCATTTCGGAAAACCTGTTGAAGTCCACGATTGGGATAATGTTAGCGAGATGGTTTATCAAGCTGATTTGATTGTCAATACGACTTCTGTAGGTATAATAAATTCACACGATAAAAAAAGTGATTCTTTTTTTTGCTATTTTCATAAAGCAAAGACAACAACAATAGTGACAGATATTGTTTACACACCATTGATAACGCCTTTTTTGCAACAAGCAAAAGCCCATGGTCTAAGAACAGTTGATGGGCTTGGTATGCTTTTACATCAAGCTGTTATTGGTTTTGAAAGATGGTTTGGAATAAGACCGCAGGTAACAAAGGCGTTACGAGCAGCAATTTTAGAGGATATGGGTGAAGAGAGAGGATGAAGATCATAGGATTGACAGGATCAATTGCTATGGGAAAATCAACAGTTGCTGATTTTTTCAAACAAGCAAGTGTTCCTGTTTTTAGCGCTGATAAAGTGGTACACGAACTTTACAAGAGTGAACCAACTTTGTCGCTCATAGAATACATTTTCCCTAATGTTGTTGAAAATGGTAAAGTTAATCGCCTAAAGCTTTCAGAGATTTTGATCAATGATAGTAAAAAATTAAAAACATTAGAAAAAATGATTCACCCTTTAGTGCGGAAAAAAGAAAAAGAATTTATTGATAAAGCACGCAAAAAAGGGAAAAAATTAATAGTTCTTGAGATTCCTTTGCTTTTTGAAACAAAGAGTGAAAATCGTGTGGACAGCGTAATTGTTGTCTCTGCTCCACCGGAAATACAAAAAGCACGCGCAATGATTCGCCCAAACATGAGTGAAAAAAAATTTGCATTTATCAATGCTAAACAAATATCTGATGAAAAAAAACGAGCGCGTGCTGATTTTGTCATTGATACAGGCAAAGATTTAGAGAATACACGCCAACAAGTTTTTGACGTGATGGAAATTTTGCTAAAGAATTGAAGCAATGCGTGAAATTATTTTTGATACAGAAACAACAGGCTTAGATAAAGAGAAAGATCGCATAATCGAAATTGGTTGTGTAGAAATGGTTGATCGCTATCTTACAGGGCGCCGATTCCATGTTTATTTGAATCCGCAAGGCGTTATTATTCCTGATGAAGTTGTGGCAATTCATGGGTTGACTAATGAACGCTTAAAGAATGAAAAAAGCTTCAGCGATATTGCTGATGCGTTTTTAGAATTTATCAATGGCGCAACAATGATTGCCCATAATGCAAGTTTTGATATTGGCTTTTTGAATGCAGAATTAGGACGAGCGAATAAGCCGCTTATCAGTGTTGATAATATTCTCGATACATTGGCTATGGCACGGCGCAAATTTCCAATGGGTCCTAATTCTCTTGATGTTTTATGCAAACGTTTTGGAATTGATAATAGTCATCGTGTTCTTCATGGTGCTCTGCTTGATGCGGAGATTCTCGCCGATGTTTATATTGAGCTCATTGGTGGAAAACAGGGTGTATTGGGTTTCGATAACAGTGGGAGCGTTGTGGATACTCAATGCGTTAACAATGCTTTTTCACTTGTTAAAGCTCGTCCCCAAGCCTTACCCTCAAGGTTAAGTGCACAAGAAAGAAGTATGCATGCTGATTTTATAAAAAAAATGGGTGAAAAAGCCCTGTGGAACAACTTCAAAGTTTCTGAATAGTTCACACATTCTCTCTCTGACCGGAAAATATTATTTAAAGGTTTAGGAACAACAATATCCTTTAAAATATATCTCATAAAAAATATGGCCGTTGTGGGGAGGGGAACACCACAACGACCTTGTCGCTACGTTGTACCTCAGCTCTCATAGGAGGAGCAAAATGAAAGCTATTATGTCCTGTAACAGCAAAGAAAAGCTTTAGGTACTAAATATAAAATGTAACGACTTCATGCTTTATGAAGATAAAAAATGGCTTTTTAGAGGCGACTTGATAAATTTCAAAATAATAATAAAAAAAATATAAGAGTAAGTTATTTTTTCGCGGAAATGGAGAAATGGGATTGTCATGGAAACAAAAGATCATCTTTTTTTGGTTGATGGGTCGGGTTATATTTTTCGTGCTTACTACGCTTTGCCACCTTTAAAGCGCAAAAAAGATGGACTTCCTGTAGGAGCTGTCGCTGGTTTTTGTAATATGTTATGGAAATTGCTCTGTGATGCCCGTAATACAGCTGCTGGTGTTGTTCCAACGCATTTTGCTGTTATTTTCGATTATTCCTCTGATACATTCCGCAAACAAATTTATCCTCAATATAAAGCCAATCGAGAGGCACCTCCTGAAGATCTTATTCCCCAATTCGCGTTAATACGACAGGCAACAAAGGCTTTTAATTTGCCTTGTATTGAAAAAGAAGGATTTGAAGCAGATGATTTAATTGCTACCTATGCAACATTGGCAACAAAGATTGGAGCAAAAACAACGATCATTTCTTCTGATAAAGATTTAATGCAATTGGTGAACACACATGTATCTTTATATGATGGAATGAAAGACAAACATATTGGTATTTCTGAAGTGATAGAAAAATGGGGTGTAGCACCTGAAAAAATGGTCGACTTACAAGCTTTGACTGGAGATCCAACAGATAACGTTCCAGGTATCCCCGGTATTGGTCCAAAAATTGCGGCCCAATTATTGGATCAATTTGGCAATCTTGATCTTTTATTGCAACGTGTGACAGAAGTTAAGCAAATAAAACGACGTGAAAATATTCAAAATTATGCTGAGCAAGCACAAATTTCTCGTGAACTCGTTAGGCTTAAAACAGATGTTCCTATAGAGAATGATTTAGAGAGTTTTGTTTTGGAACCACAAGATGGTCCGCGTTTAATTGCTTTTCTGAAAGCCATGGAATTTACCACACTCACGCGTCGCGTAGCAGAAGCAACAGAATGTGATGCAACAGCCATTGATGCACTCGATGTAAATATTGAGCGTATAGAGACTGATTATGAGGGTGCTCTCGATGTGCAAAAAGATGATACACTACTATCGCATAGTTTTTCTGAAAATTCGCCACAGGTTTTGGCACAAAAACGCAAAGATCAAGCTCTCATGCAAAAAATTACAAGAGAGGCTTATACAACGATTCTGGATGAAAAAATTTTACAAGAATGGTTATCAGAAGCAGAAGAGCAAGGTTATTTTGCTTTTGATACTGAAACAACCTCCCTTGATCCACTGCAAGCAAAGCTTGTTGGTTTTTCATTAGCATTACAACCAGGAAAAGCGGCCTATATACCACTTGAACATATTGAGGGAGGAGATGATCTTTGGGGAGGTGGACGTATTGCTGAACAAATTGAGACCAAAAAGGCTTTAACGCTTTTAAAGCCTATATTAGAAAATAAAGCGGTTTTAAAAATTGGTCAAAATATGAAATATGATTGGTTGGTGATGAAGCAACAAGGTATTGTGATACGCTCTTTTGATGACACAATGCTTTTGTCGTATGCTTTAGATGCTGGAGCTTTTACGCACAATATGGATGCTTTGTCTGAACGTTGGCTTGGACATAAACCAATTGCTTACAAGGATTTAACGCAGAATGGAAAAAAGATTTTTTCTTTTGCACAAGTGGATTTGAAACAGGCAACCTTTTATGCAGCAGAAGATGCCGATATAACACTTCGTTTGTGGCAAGTTTTAAAACCACAGCTTGTAGCGCAGGGAATGACAAAAATTTATGAGCGCTTGGATCGACCGCTGATAGAAGTTCTCGCAAGAATGGAAGAGCGTGGGATTCTTATTGATCGACAGATTTTATCGCGTCTTTCTGGAGAATTAGCACAGGCTGCTTTTGCTTTAGAAGAAGAAATTTATCAGTTGGTTGGTGAGAAATTTAATCTTGCTTCGCCAAAACAATTAGGCGAGATTCTCTTTGGTAAAATGGGGTTGTCTGGAGGTGCTAAGACTAAAGGTGGACAATGGTCAACTTCTGCTCAGACTTTAGAAGAGTTGGCTGCTGAAGGTCATCTTTTGCCACGTAAGATCATTGATTGGCGTCAACTGGTAAAACTAAAATCAACCTACACAGATGCTTTACCTGCTTATATTTTTCCTAAAACAGGGCGAGTTCATACGAATTATTCTTTAGCAACAACATCAACAGGACGTTTATCTTCGTCAGAACCCAATTTACAGAATATACCGGTACGCACTCCTGAAGGGCGTAAAATCCGAACAGCTTTCATTGCTCCGGAAGGGCATGAGCTTTTATCAGCTGATTATAGCCAAATTGAATTACGTATTCTTGCACATATTGCTGATATTGCTGCGTTAAAAGAAGCTTTTGCACAAGGTCAAGATATTCATGCGATAACCGCGTCACAAATGTTTGGGGTTGCTATAGAAGAAATGTCGTCAGACATACGCAGACGCGCGAAAGCAATTAATTTCGGTATTATTTATGGTATTTCCGCTTTTGGATTAGCAAATCAATTGGGTCTTTCGCGGCAAGAGGCAGGGCGTTATATTCAGCTTTATTTTGAAAGATTTCCAGGAATTAAAGACTATATGGAAACGACTAAAATATTTGCACGTCAACATGGTTATGTGCAAACTATTTTTGGTCGTCGTATTCATTATCCTGAAATAAAAGCCTCTAATCCGCAAGTTCGTGCTTTTAATGAACGAGCTGCTATTAATGCGCCGATTCAAGGATCAGCTGCAGATATCATTCGTCGTGCCATGATACAGATGGAAAATGCTTTAGAAAAAGAAAAATTGGCAGCAAAAATGTTGCTGCAAGTACATGATGAACTGATTTTTGAAGTACCAAAAGCTGAGATTGATAAGACGATAGTTCTTGTTAAAAAGGTTATGGAAAATGCCACAATGCCGGTATTATCTTTGTCTGTACCGCTTGAAGTAAAAGTAATGGCTGCTCGAAATTGGGATGAGGCACATTAGTTTTGTTCACTTATTTTATTTTTCAGAGTGGTCATTGCATTAGCAAGACTAAGATGCGCTTTAATTGGTAAATGATCTGAAGCAATACGCGCGAGTGGTGAAAAATGGTTTTCAACGTTTATTACTAATTGATGAGGAAAAGCAAGAATTCTATCAAGAGCCAAAAAAGGAAAACGAGAAGGAAAGCTTGGTACAGTTCCAAGTGTGCTATCAAAATAGGGAGAAAAATGATTTAAAGAAGAACCTTTACCTATCCGCCATTCATTGAGATCACCTATAAGTAGTGTAGGCATAAGGGGGCGTTTTTGTAGAAGAGCAAGAAGCGTTTTTACTTGCTGATTACGAGAGTAGCGCAACAGTCCAAAATGAGCAGCAATAACACGAATAAGTCCTGCTTCCATTTCCAATTCTACAATCACAGCGCCACGTGGTTCAATACTAGGAAGAGTAACTTGTAAGATATCGCATACACGTCCTTTTCGCATAAAAAGAGCATTACCATGCCAGCCATGACCATTTGGTGACATAGTATTCAGGGGGACTGGAAACAGACCTGTTTCAGCTTTTAAGAGCTGAAGATCAATCAAGCCAGTACGTTCGCCAAAACGTTTATCTGCTTCTTGAAGAGCGAGAATATCAGTTTTTAGTTCAGCAATAACATGAACAATACGGGTAGGATTAAAAACTTTATCAACACCTACACATTTATGGATATTATAAGAAGCAACGACAAGATCATAATGATTGTTATCTTTGGTTGCGGTTGTATGATGGCCAGAACGATTAAAAATAGTGTTTAACAGAGGTGTGTGGAGTTTTTGCTTGGTAAATGTGGTTGGCCAGAGAATTTGTCGCTTATAAGGCTTTTTTATCATTTTTTAGCCGTAGTTTTTTATACTGTTTGAGCATAGATACTAAGGAATTAATACATAAACATTTATATTAAAAATAAAAAAACCCTGCTTCTTTTCAGAAACAAGGTTTTTTAATTGAGCAACGATTGCTGTAATCAATCACGGTTCGAGCCAAGAAATTGCAGCAGGAAAACAAACATATTGATAAAATCAAGATAAAGATTCAGTGCACCCATAATAATTTTACGACCTCGGGTGTCATCTCCATCACCTTCATAATACATTAATTTGATGCTCTGTGTATCGTAAGCCGTTAAACCGGCAAAGATAAAAACACCAATCACGGAAATAGCAAATTGTAAAGCACTCGATCCAAGAAAGATATTAACAAGCATGGAAAGCATCAAGCCAACCAAACCGATAAAAAAGAATGATTGCATCGCCGTGAGATCACGTTTTGTCGTATAACCATAAAGAGAAAGAGCACCAAAAGATGCAGCTGTAATGACAAATGTTTGCACAACACTTTCAGTTGTATAACGCAAAACGATCGAGGAAAGTGAGAGTCCGACAAGGGCGGCATAACCAAAAAAGAGGCTACGAGCTGCACTTGTGCTCAATGTGCTAATTTTAAAACTGAGAAAGAGCACAGCTATAAGCGGCGCAAACATAATAATATAGGAGAATGGTGATGTATAAAATGTCACACCAAATGATGTTAAGTAGACACTGCTATTGATTCGAGCGGCTGCTTGGCTCATGTCCGTCGTTGTAGCCAATGAGGCAATCGCATAAGCGGCAGCGGCTGTAATAAGCAAACCAATGGCCATCGTATTATAGACGCCCAGCATATAGCTGCGCAATCCTTGATCGATTGATGCATCCGCACGAGAAACAGACGCCGAACGTAAATTTTTGAAATCAGCCATAATATAAAGTCCTTTAGCATATGTTCCGTCAGGTGTTGGGGTTAGGAAGGATTGACAAATAAGAAAAACCCCAGGCAACGCTAGCGGAATTCCAGCATACCTCCCCTTATTATGGAGATTTATTTGAAAATTACAAGAGACTTTTGTTAAAAGGAAAGCTTACAAATTGGTAATAAAAGGGTTGATATTGATCAAGGATATCCAATCCTTTTCGTAAATTTTATACAAGGTTTGATAGTCTATTTTAATAGTAACTAGGATAGTCCGTCTTATTTGGAGGAACTGGGAAAAATGAACTATTTTAGCTATATTTGATTGATGTGCAAAAGCAAAATTTTGTCTTTTTTTGCTACTTTTATCGTTTCTGAGTGACAGCAACATTCTGATAATTTTTCTTTGGGATAAGTGCGGCTGATTTTGAAGCTAAAATTAAAATATCGATTCTTGAGAATTAAGGGTATAAGTCGATAATTTATTGTATCTATAAGAGAAGCTTCAATAAACTTTATGCACATCCTGTAACTGCTGAGACGTTTAACACATTCATGGAAAAATGTAGTATTTTAACCTAAGGCTTAAAAGGCGATATTAGACATAATATGATACAGTTGATTTCCTGCAGTTTGGCGATAGGCGCGACTTTTTAGATTTGATATTTAAAGCAACAGGCCTATTAATGACAGCACATATTTTAGGAAAGAGTTTACGGCGTGTGTGAACAAGAGAGACTTGAAAAAAAAGAGTGTTCAAAACCATAAATTTTAAGTGGAACTACTTTTGCTCTTTTTTTATGAACAATTATGGCGGCACTTTCATAAATTTTCATGGGAGGGTGTGTGGCGGCAATGTTTCCTTTTGAAGAAAGAATAAGCGGTCTTCCTTGTGTTAGGGTGCGTATAAGATAGCGGTTTGCGAATGGATGTGCAGAATCTACAGGAAAGGCGTTTATATGTTTAATGAAGGGACAAAACCACCACAGTTTTGCAGTATTAGCGTCAATAACAATAATTAGATTGTGCAAGTTTATTATTTCACAAATAACGAGAGCTAGAAAACAGTTAAGAGAAGATGAATGGTTAAAAATCAAAATGGGAGATTTACTTATTTCGGAGAGGTTTTCTATACTTTTAATTTAGAATGAAGGCTATTAATAACAACACTTAAGTCGATACAAGAAAAGCCAAAGACTAAAGTTCCTATAACTGGTAATAATAAATTAATTCATCTCTGATGAAAGCCAAGTTGCTATCGTGGAACCCATGGCATCAAAAATAGAAAAAAACATCAAAAACATTATAGTTCCATGAGGAAGGTAGTTTAGAGAAGCAGTCAATATTGGAATGACTGATAAAAGTGTGGCTCCTATAAACCAAAACCAAGAAATTATAAGATTTGCAATCAACAAGCGTTTGTCTTGAATACTCTCTTTGAGAGTGGATATTGTAGCGCGTATAATGTTACGGTCAACAATAAGGTTTGATTGTGAGGGGATGTTGTCTGGCATAAAGCAGCTTGTAACCCATGAAAATAGAGCGAAGATAATGATAATGAGTGCCGGAATAATTTGTAATTCATTTTGAAAATCGAAACTAAGGCCAGTACACACTGTTCCTAATAAAATAGCGGCAAAGGTTGCTGTTTCTATTCATGCATTGGCACGTGGCAGGTGAGATTTTGCCATATGATCGGGTAATACCGCATATTTAATGGGTCCCAAAAGTGCTGAGGCACAACTAAAAAGAAATAAGCATATCATAAGCAAAGTAATAGACGACAAAAGAAGAGAACCTGCTGTTGCCAAAGCAATGAACAGGGTAAAAAATTTAATTAAACGAGCAACTTTTATTTACTAAAGCAGTCAGCTAATTGCCCTCCTGTCGCAGAAAATAAAAGATAAGGAAGGAAAAAAATACCATTTGTTAAGCTAATAAGGCTTGCTTGATATTCTAAAGTATCACACAACGTAACAATAAAAAAAACCAAAGTGTTTTTAACAAAATTATCGTTAAAAGCAGAAAAAAGTTGGCACCAAAATAAAGGTGCGAAAGCATGCGAACTCAACAAAAAAGAACAATCATCTGCATTAAAAAAGTTTCCGAAGATTTCGAATTCTTTTCCCTTTATAGTTTATATTCTATGTAAACAAGAGACAGCATATCTTGAAAATAAAAAAGAATGCTAACGTAATTTTTTTTATTTCAAGTCAATAAAAACGCTATGTTCTCTCTTAGGTATAAACAAAAGGGAAAAGCTCAAGAGTAATATTAAAATCCATTGCGCTTTATGCATACTATCCGTGATCATATTTTAAATCTATGGAGCACGTAGTTTGAGTATAATATAGTAAAACAATGGATAATATAATAATTTCATGGTGCGTTTTGGTAGAGAGTAGTTCTTAATTTTTACCGATAAGCTAGTTAATTTGCTTAAATAACAAAAATGAAAAAAACGTATCATAACAAGCCTGACTGCGTAATCCATTATAATTTCATATGGCAATTGAAAGAGAAAAACTTAAATTACCGAATATAATAGCTTTCAGAGGCAAAACGATTGAAGATTTTCTAAACCGAAATTTATAATTAAAAACAAACAAAATATCAGAAATTTCATTGATTCGGTTACTGAATATGAGAGCTTGCAAAAGTAAACAGGACTCTTATTCAGAAGAGATCTTATTGTAAGGGCGTTTTCTTTTGATCCAGATACAAAATTCGTCAACAAGAATGGCAATGGTACCAAGCGTAATAAAAGTATCAGCAAGGTTGAAAACAGCAAAAGAGAAGATATCATCAATATGAAAAAATATATAATCAATGACATAATGAAAACGGATACGGTCAATAAGATTACCGATTGCCCCACCAATAATAAGAGTAAGACCAAAACGTGAGAGGGATTTTTTATATTCAGTATTTTTCCATAGCCATAAAAGAAAAACAATGATGATTATTGTTGCGGTGATGAGTCCCCAATGGGAAAAAGAAGAAAGAAATGAAAATGCAACACCAAAATTGCGCACATGGTAAAGGTAAAGGAAAGGAAAAATTGGAATAATTGTTCCTAAAAGCATGTTATGCATAACCCAATATTTGATCATTTGATCAAGTCCTACCGTAATGACCAAACCAAAAAGAAAAAAAGACAGAGATTTGCGTGTCATGTTTGGGTCTCGCATGATTCAAGAGTTAAATGGGGGCGACGAATTTCGTAAAGCATAATAGCTGTGGCTACCGCTAAGTTAAGCGAATCAGCACGTCCACTTTGTGGAATACGCACGAGTCGATCACAACAATTTGCAAGAATATCTGGTAAACCTTGTTGTTCATTTCCCATAAGAAGGAGAATAGGACCGTTTTCGAAATCAACTTTGCGGTAATCAACATTTCCTTTGAGGTGTGTACCAATAATCCTGCCCTTAAAGTTGTTAGACCAGCTTAAAAACGCACTTTCATTGATACGGTAAAGTGGTATAGAAAAAATCGACCCCATTGTTGCGCGCACTGCTTCAGGTGAAAAAGGGTCGGTTGTTTCGCCAATTAAAATAATACCTTTAGCCCCTACGGCATCAGCAGTACGGATGATAGTCCCGAGATTTCCAGGATCACGCACCCGATCAAGTGCGATATAAACATCCTCAATCCGTCCTTTTATCATTTCAAGAGGTTGCCATTGTTGTTTAAAAATACCCACAACGGTTTGTGGGTTATCGCGGCGGGTAAGTGATTCCATAACCTTTTGTGAGGCTTTAATAACAAAACCACCGTTTGCTACAGTGCGTGCAGCAGTATTTTCGATGGCAGTATTACCAAGTTTGTTTTTAGAAAAGATGAGTGTTTGTATTTTCCAACCGAGATTTAAAGCATCAATCACTAATTTAAGTCCCTCAGCCATAAAAATACCTTCTCGATTGCGGTTTTTCTTTTGGCTAAGCGCTTTGAGGTTTTTGATGATGGGGTTGCTCAGGGAGGTAATTTCTTTAACCTTACCAGTTTGGAGTGTACACATATTCAGGCAATCCAACGGCTAAAAAGAGAAGTGGAAAGAGCGCGTCCAGCGGTTTCTTCTCGCAAGATCAGCTCTCCTGATTCGATTGTACCACCAAGATTTATGAATTCATCGCGCATCAAAGTATGAAGTGTGTAAAAAGAAGCGCGAATAGAATAAGCTGTAAGTATTACAGCCAGTGGTTTATTGGATAAAAGTCTGCGACAGTTTTTGATCATTTCTGGTAAGTGATCGAAAATTTGCCAAATTTCTCCATGAGGTCCACGTCCATAAGCAGGGGGATCAAGAAGAATCATATCATAGGTTTTTTGACGGCGCAGTTCGCGTTCGACAAATTTCATTGCATCATCACAAATCCAACGAATAGGTTGCTCTGATAATCCTGCTTTTTCCTGATTGGCTTTTGCCCAAGCGATGGCTTTTTTAGAGGCATCAACATGAGTGACGGCCGCACCCGCACGTGCACCAATCAAAGAAGCAATACCTGTATAGCCAAAAAGATTGAGCAATTTGATTGGACGTGTAGCTTTAATAATTTGTTCTTCCATAAAGCGCCAATGGGCATCTTGTTCAGGAAAGACTCCGACGTGACGAAAGGAAGTAAAACGGCCTAGAAAAGACAATCCGTTCCAAGCAAGTGGCCAAGTTTCACCAAGTGGTTTTTGGGGGAAATGCCAGCGCCCAACACCCTCTTCATCGAGGTTGCCTGTAAAAATAGCATCAACATTTGCCCATTGCTTTTGTGATAAAGCAGGTTTCCACAGTGCTTGACCTTCTGGTCGAATAATGTGGTAAGAACCATATCGTTCCAATTTTCGACCATTACCAGAGTCAATTAAAGCATAATCTGCACTAACACCTGTTTCTAAAATAAGCGGTAACTTTTCTTGCAAATATATACTGTTGTCGCGTGGTTGAAAGCATTGTGCAAGCATATTTAGTTTCACGATACAGGTTTTTTTTAAAATTTACTTTAAAAAGCTCTTAAATTATTCGTAAGAATGCAAAGGTTTAAAACTGATTAAAGCATGTTCCATTGCTTCTCATGTTGTGTTGAATACCACAAGAAAAAGATTTCATCAAAGTACTATTATACCATATTAGTAATCGACGTTTTTAATTTCTCAAGCTCTGCTTTGCTTTCTCTAAGAGCTTTTTTGCATTTATGGTGCGCAAACCAACTGATTAGGCTCCCTAATAAAATACCAAGACCGAAAAAAATAAAGAGCCATATAAAGAGTGGAGCTTGATAAATAAAACTCCCAGAATTGCTTCGAAAAGGATCAAGTGTCAATGTAACCATTTGACGGTTAGCTATAATAAAGGCAATCAAGATGGCTGTGATGGGTACCAAAATAATTGCTAAAAGTATACGTTTGGCAGTCATAAGTTTACTCACTGATTAAGTCGATCACGCAAATCCTTGCCAGTTTTGAAAAAAGGAATCCATTTTTCTTCAACGACTACGGCTTCACCTGTTCGTGGATTACGACCATTGCGTGCTGAACGGCTTTTGACAGAAAAAGCTCCAAAGCCACGAAGTTCAACGCGATTGCCATTGGCAAGTGCTGTTGAAATTTCTTCAAAAATGGCATTCACAATATTTTCCACATCACGTTGAAAAAGATGCGGATTATGACGGGCAATAATTTGCACAAGCTCTGATTTAACCAAAATAGCCTCTCTTTCATACAAAAAAGATTTTTATCATTGTGCGCTTCATGCATACACATTACATATATAAACGGATGAAAGCAAAATAAAACCAAGAAAAAACAAATTGCAAGAAGCAAAATTTGAAAATACCTCTTATAGAGGTTATAAAAATTGAAAAACGCTGAATATTTAAGAGATTAGGATAGTATGGCCGTACATAATCATTATGAAATTTTTTCAACAAAATCATCTCTTGGTGATGTTTTTAAAAAAGCGTCTCGTCATTCACGTCGCATTAGCATCTTAAAATTTTTTTTACCGGTTTCTGCATTAACTACAACAGTTATTTTTTGCTGGTTCTCATTTTTCTTCGTTCCTGCTGCTTATGACCCTGTAATTTTGAACAATGAAGAAGATGGAATAATGAAATTGACAATGCTCAATCCCAAATTAGAAGGTTACACGCGTTCTCATGAGCCATATTGGCTCAAAGCGGAAAAGGCATTTCAAGATCGTACACATTCTGGAGTGATTGGTCTTCAAAACATTACGGCTAAGGCGCTTTTAGGCAAACAAAGGCAAGTTTCTCTTGATGCGCAAGGAGGAATTTACGATAATATTAACGGGTGTTTGCAATTGGATAAGCCATTCACAATTACAACAAATGATGGGATGATTGCACAATTTATGGCAGCAGATATTGATTTCTCTAAGGGGCAATTAAGCACAGATCAACGTGTGAATATTCAGCGTGCAGGTTTGCATCTTGCAGCAAATGCTTTGCAAATTCGAGAAAAAGGACAAAACATGTATTTTCATGGTGGGGTGCATTTAGTAATTGACAGGCAATGAGAGAGCATAAAATACGAATTTTTAGCGATTTTATGAAAAAGAAGGATGCATATGTGCGAACAAAAAAATTGAGAGTGATGAGATGACGCCGAGGGGGACATACAGAAAATGGGTGGGTTTAACTTTGGCTTTAAGTGTGGGAATATTAGGATTTGGAACGGTTGGATATACTGAAGTAGCCCATTTTGGAATTAATCTATCAAAAGACAAAGAACCAGTGGAACTTTCTGCAGATTCTCTAGAAATACGTGATAAAGAGGGGATAGCGCTTTTTAATGGTGATGTTTCAGTGGTTCAAGGTGAACGTCTTCTGCGAACGGCAAAATTAGTTGTTTACTATGATAAGATGCATGAAGATGCTGATAAGGATCGCGGAGATACGAAGACAGCATCATCTGCGTGGTTTGGTTCGACAGGTATTAAGAAAATGGAAGCTTTGGGGAAGGTTTATATAAAAATCGCCACGCAAATCGCTACGGGTGATAAAGGCGTTTTTGATGGAAAGTCAAAAATGATGAGTTTGACAGGGAGTAATGTTGTGTTAACCGATGGTGATAATGTGGCAACGGGATGCAAATTGACGGCGGATATGGAAAGCGGAAAAGCTTTTCTAGAAGGTTGTGAGACTTCTGAGAAGAAGGGACGCGTTTCCATCATTTTTAAACAAAGTCAAAAGAATGGCCATTAAGATTTCATGTTTGGAATCAAAAGAGAAAAACAAACAGACAGACATGATCTTGCAAGTGAAGCTTTAAAAAAGCGCTTAAAAGGGACCTTAATTGCTAACCATTTGGTTAAAGTTTATCGTGGAAGGCAGGTTGTTAATGGTGTTTCTTTCGGTATTCGTACCGGAGAAGCTGTTGGCATTTTAGGTCCAAATGGTGCAGGCAAAACGACTTGCTTTTATATGGTTACGGGTCTCATTAAATCTGATGGAGGGTCAATTAAGATTGATGGATTTGATATCACCCATCTTCCGATGTACCGACGTGCTCGTTTAGGTATTGGGTACCTTCCGCAAGAAGCCTCTATTTTTCGTGGTCTTACAGTAGAGAATAACATTAAGGCTGTTTTAGAGGTAGTCGAAAAAGATCGTTTTAAGCGACATAAAGAATTAGATGCTCTTTTGCATGAATTTAAAATTGATCATTTACGCAAAATGCCGGCCCTTTCCTTATCGGGGGGTGAACGCCGGCGACTTGAAATTGCTCGTGCTGTAGCTTCTCGCCCCAATTTTATGTTACTTGATGAACCATTTGCAGGCATTGATCCTATCGCCATTTTTGATATTCAACAGCTTATTCGCCATTTAACTAGGCGTGGTATTGGTGTTTTGATAACCGATCATAATGTGCGTGAGACATTGGGGCTTGTCGACCGCGCTTATATCATTCACGCGGGAAAAGTGTTGGTTCATGGTTGTCCTAATGATATTATCAATAACGTTGATGTGCGTAGAATTTATTTGGGAAGTCAATTTTCCCTCTGATTTTACAGTTTTTATGAGTTCTTACTTAATCTTAAAAAGATAAACATCATGGTGAACATAAGCGCCATTCTTATATATTCAGGTGATCAAATGTATTTCATGATTTTGATTCTTAAATACAGGTATTATCAATAAACCTTTCCATTACCCAACCAAGAGCAATTATGAGTATGGGGTAGAAATTATGATAATGTCTTAAAAGAATAAAATAAACAAGGAGATGCAATTGTTTTAAGGCAAAAGAGAATATGGGTATTTTTTATTTGGGTTACGCATATTATTTTCTATGGCGATCATATTCATTGCGGCTGAAAATCTCCTTCTTTGTGCCGAATACTTCTTTTATGATTATAACCTTAAACTGAATTTATTTTTTAGGGATGAAAAAAACATCCAGATGAGGTGATATCATTGTTTTATCGGTTTCTTTTGCTTTTAATTGCACCATAGAAAAGATATCACTAGATTAACTTTATAATGAGTGATAAACGGAGCTGTAAATAAACGCGCGTGTTAGTGGAAGGTATATAGAATTAATAATACTTTTCTCGGTCGAATCAAAAAATGGTATTGATGATGCTGTTTCAGATATTTTGATGGTAGCACCATGGGTTATGTATATATATTACGTTTGTCAAATAGGGGTTATGGTATTTTGTTGGTTTACTTTGCGCATTTAAAATCTGGTGTACTACTGTGGATACAAGAACAGATTTGCGATTCTTTTTAAAACATCTGTTGAAAGTGTTAAAACCTATTTAGAGGGTTGTTGTGGGCAGCACTCAAGCTACATTAGTCATCGTCAAAGTAAAGAACCATTTTATTTCGATATGCTCATCATTTTATGAGAGCCAGTTCTTAAAAAAGGAAGAGGAAGATCTGATGAAGAATTGTACACAAAATTTTGTGGCTAAATGGTCGAAAATGTATGGATTGTGGTCTTTGTTAGTATCGTAGGAAAATTAATTTTATGGACAATACATTTCCTTGTTTTCTCATGCTCTCAATGAGAAGCTTAAAACTATTTATTGTTGTGCTGATAGTGAATTATGAGATGAATTGAGCTATCACCCATTATAAATTAAAAAAATAAATACATATGCGATGATGCAAGAAAGTGACAGAGCTTTAAGTATCCATACCATTTACTGGTTTGTAGGTGAGCATTTGAGCGTGCAAAAGGAAAGCTAAAGTATGAATTTGAATGAATTAATTGCACCGGAAGCTATTATTCCGGCTCTTAAGGCGAATTCGAAGAAACAAGTTTTGCAAATTTTAGCCGAAAAAGCTGCTGAGTTAACCGGTCTTAATGAACGTGTAATTTTTGATATTGTTTTGCAACGTGAAAAACTAGGCTCAACAGGCTTAGGTGGTGGTATTGCAATTCCTCATGGTAAGCTCCCTAATATTAACCGAATCATTGGTATATTCGCACGCCTTGAAAGCCCTGTTGATTTTGAGGCTCTCGATGACGAGCCTATTGATCTTGTTTTCCTACTTTTGGCACCTGAGAACGCTGGTGCTGACCATTTAAAAGCTTTATCACAGATTGCACGTGTTTTACGTCATTCTGATGTTGTTCAAAAACTGCGCAATGCGAATGATGCCAATACGCTTTATACTTTATTGATACAGAATTCAGCATCAAACGCAGCTTAAATATTCTGTATGGAATGAATCAAAAGTCGCTGTGGTGCATTATATACTGCGGATAGTGCACTACAGAACAGGTTGGAAAATGATATAATCTAGGCTTAAAGAGTTGAGCACACTTATCGCGTCATATGTTTGAAGAAATTGCTCCAAGCATTCTCGCTTCAAAAAACAGAGAGCAGGAGAGTCTGCAAGTTTTTGTTATTTTCTCAAAATATGAAGCATTTATTATCATGCTCTTGGTCTATTTTATTTGGAGTATGCATCCGTGAATTGAAATTTTTTCGTAGGTCAGGATGATTTAAGTATTTTGGAGTGATATTGGTTAAGCTTCATAAGGATAAAGGGTATTATTTTCTTTGTATAAGATGATGAGAGCGGTCAGCTCTTTAGGCAGCTTTGATTTAAATGTCAGCTGCTGCATAGAGCCAAGACCGGAAAAGCAATTTTGTATGGTACAAAAAAACGAGACTATAGATTTTGGGTTGAGCGGAGACTCTTTTGTGCGTGTAAAATTTATATATTCACTGTTTAATCGACTAAGAGGTTGTTTAAAGAAATATAAGGGAGAAGATTTAGAAATTATTGTGGAAAAGAAAGGGGTGGTATTTTTGTTTATAATTATATCAAAATGGGATGATGGTATTTGTCCAATAAATTCCTAAAAAGTTTTTGGTAAAAGAGGGTTAATGTAATCTCGTACATTGGAAACAGTTTGGTTAAGCTAGGTTAACTTACTAGTATCGCTTCAGAAATTGGTGATTCAAGATGGTAAGGCATATAGCGAGAGCAAATGATATCAGAGTAGGCAGAATTATATGCGGTGGTTGGGGCAGGAACTTAAATGTTTTGTGTTTCATGGCAAAAATGCTGATAATAGTGGGTAATTTTCTGCAAAATAGCTTTAAGATTGTGAGAAGGCGGTAACGAGACAATATTGAACAGGAGCGTGGATACGCTATAATTAAAAGAAGGAGAGAGTGTTTTGCGATTTTTACTAACGCAAATGCGTTTAGTGTGTTAAGTTTATTGATGTTATCCGAAAGGCTATGAAATTTTGGGTGTTCTTTAAGAGAATACTTTTCCAAGGTTTAGCAGCAAATTGTTTGCAGTAAATAGCGTAATTTGTTTCTTAACAGAGTGATGGTATATTCATATTTTGTTTTGAAATCTAATTGCTTAAAGAGGTAGATTTTTATACAAAAAACGAAATTGTTGAAATAAAATCAAAATGTTGTTTTTAAAATCTGGTTATTGAATAAAAAATTCATGTTTTAGTAACAACTAAAAGATCACAATTAGATATAAAAAATTTGTTCTAAGTGGTGGAAAAATATTTCGCTGAAGGAAGGGGGGAGGACGCCTGAATTAAGCATTGACGAGCTTTTCAATGGGGGGAGTTTTGTTAGAGACTAAAGAAGTGAGCTAAATGAAGATGTTAAAAAAAACTGTTATTGCTGCATCTGTAATAGTTTTGGTTGCTGCCAGAACGGTGTGGGCACAAGCACCAAGCCGTTTAGATCAATTTGAGGCTTGGGGAGCTTATTCTTATAAATCGCCAAAAAATACAATTTGCTACGTATTGTCAGTACCCTTGGAGGCACTTCCAACGACGGTTAATCATGGCGATAATTTCTTTTTGGTAACCAAGCGCTCGAATTCGCCTGTCTCGTTTGAACCACAATTTATGGCTGGTTATACACTTAAAGAAGGCTCAAAGGTCACAGTGACCATCGGAGATAAAAATTTTGATTTTTTCACGAAGGATTCATCCGCTTGGTTAGCCTCATCCGAGTTAGAAAAGCAGCTTGTTTCTGCTATGCGTGCTGGAAGAAATATGACGGTGAAGGCCATTTCAAAGCGGGGAACCTATACCACTTATACTTATTCCTTAAAAGGGGTGACCGCTGCATTAAATGCAGCACAAAAATGCCATTAAGCTCTCTCTGTAACTCTAAAATAGCGATATAAATTGGAAAACAATGGCCGTTTCATATGACCTCAGACCAGTTGGTGCATGCTTAGCACGAAAATCAGAAAATATTGTAGTGAAGGAGGGATCAAAGCCCTCTTTAATTGGCTTGTTGCAAGATGAAATGGTTGAAGCTTTAAAGGCGATCGGTGTACCGGAACGTCAAACGCGTATGCGTGTACGTCAGCTTTGGCATTGGCTTTATGTGCGTGGCGTTTCAAATTTTGATGAAATGCTCAACATTTCTAAGCAAATGCAAGAAATGCTTAAAAGCCATTTTTCCATTGCGCGTCCGGAAATTGTTGCAGAACAGATATCCAAAGATGGTACACGTAAATGGCTGTTACGTTTTCCAGCACGTGGAGCTGGAAGGCCTGTTGAAGTTGAAACGGTCTATATTCCTGAAGAAGGGCGTGGTACTTTATGTCTTTCATCTCAGGTAGGGTGTACGTTAACTTGTTCTTTTTGTCATACAGGGACACAAGTGCTTGTTCGCAATCTAACAGCGGAAGAAATTTTGGCGCAATTATTGGTTGCACGTGATTGTTTGGGTGATTTTCCTGATAGGAATACCCCTGATGGGGCAATTGTTCCAGTTGAAGGGCGCAAAGTTACCAATATCGTTATGATGGGGATGGGGGAACCACTTTATAATTTTGAAGCAGTCAAAAAAGCTTTATTAATTGCTTCTGATGGAGATGGACTCTCTTTGTCAAAACGTCGAATTACCCTTTCAACCAGTGGAGTGGTTCCTGAAATTATACGAACAGGAAAGGAAATAGGGGTAATGTTGGCGATTTCACTCCATGCGGTGCGTGATACGCTACGAGATATGCTTGTTCCAATCAACAAAAAATACCCGCTTGCACTGTTAATGGAAGCTTGCCGTAATTATCCAAGTCTTTCGAATGCTAAGAGAATTACATTTGAATATGTTATGCTGAAAGATGTAAATGATAGTTTGTATGATGCCAAACGGTTGGTTCAATTACTTAAAGGTATTCCTGCTAAGATCAATTTGATTCCTTTTAATCCATGGCCAGGGACAAATTACCAATGTTCTGATTGGGAACAAATTGAGCGTTTTGCCGATGTGGTTAATCAAGCAGGTTATGCCTCACCTATTCGGATGCCGCGTGGACGCGATATTTTGGCCGCGTGCGGTCAGCTTAAATCTGCTTCAGAACGTTTACGTAAATCTGAACGTTTGCAATGAATGATTTCAATTTTCATCAATAAGAATACGTAGAGCAAAACTGGTAAAAATGCCTGCGATAAGCCAATTAAGAAAGCGGATATAAGCAGGATTTTGCTTGAGTCCATAGGAAAACTTATGAGCCATAAAAATTATAGAAATATTAATGGGTAGAGAAATAGGAATATAAGAGAGACCCAAAATGAGCAATTTTTGCGTAGCCATAGGGTCATTTACATTGATAAATTGCGGCAAGAAAGTCACGTTAAAAAGGATAACTTTTGGATTTAAAAGGTTAATTCCAATAGCAGTAAAATAATTGCGTCTAAGGCTTTGGTATTTGGTGGATGTTTCTTTAAGAGAAAATGTGGAATGTTTACGCAATGCCTGAAAAGCAAGCCATAGAAGGTAAAAGGCGCCTACAACTTTAAGAAGAAAAAAAGCACGCGGTGAGGTAAAAATAAGTGCTGATATGCCAAGTGCTACAGCAACAACTTGAATAGCAAAACCTGTAGCACTCCCTAAAGCACATATAATTCCAGCCTTTTTGCTTTGTGCAATAGTGCGTGATACAGACAGCATAATATCAGGTCCTGGAATGAGCGCTAGAACCAACGCTGCTAAGAAAAATTGTATCATCATAGACCATTCAGGGAAAAAAGACATGTAAATCACCTTTATTTTTAAAAGAGCTGTTCACAACTTATTACCCCTCACAAAAACATTCCTTTTTACACTTTTTCGTTTTTTTTGCATCTGTTTAATGTTGCTTAAAAGGAATTTGTTTTCATTGCTTGCATAGTTTTAATTTCTGAGTAGAAGAAAAGAAAGGAAACTATATAGAGCTTTAAAATGAAAAAATGGAAAAATGTTAAGAAAGTTGTTCTAGCGTATTCAGGGGGGCTAGATACGTCAATTATTCTTAAATGGTTACAAAGTGAACTAGGTGTTGAAGTTGTAACCTTTACAGCTGATTTAGGGCAGGGGGAAGAGTTAGCACTTGCTCGTCGTAAAGCTGAAATTCTGGGTGTTAAAGAAATCTATATTGAAGATTTGCGTGAAGAGTTTGTGCGTGATTTTGTCTTTCCAATGTTTCGAGCCAATGCAGTTTATGAAGGGTGCTATCTTTTAGGGACATCCATTGCTCGTCCACTTATTTCAAAGCGCCTTATTGAAATTGCCAAAGAAACAGGTGCAGATGCTATCGCCCATGGAGCAACAGGAAAAGGCAATGATCAGGTACGCTTTGAGCTTTCTGCTTATGCACTTAATCCTGATATCAAAATTATTGCTCCATGGCGTGATTGGTCTTTTAAAAGTCGCACAGAGTTGGTTGAATTTGCGCATGCACATCAAATTCCGGTAGAAAAGGATAATCAAGGTGACGCGCCTTTTTCTGTTGATGCAAATTTATTACACTCATCATCAGAGGGCAAGGTTTTGGAAGATCCAGCGCTTCCTGCTCCTGAATATGTCCATATGCGCACTCTTTCTCCGGAAGAAGCTCCAGATAAAGCAACTATAATCACGGTTGGCTTTAAAAAAGGTGATGCTATTTCGATTAATGGGAAAAGTTTATCCCCTGCGGATTTACTTGCTGAATTAAATAATTATGGACGCGATAACGGTATCGGCCGATTAGATTTGGTAGAAAACCGTTTTATAGGTATGAAATCACGTGGCATTTATGAAACACCAGGAGGAACCATTCTTTTAACGGCTCATCGCGCGATGGAATCTTTAACGTTGGATCGTGGTGCAGCGCATTTAAAAGATGAATTAATGCCGCGTTATGCAGAGCTCATTTATTATGGCTTTTGGTTTTCACCTGAACGTAAGATGTTGCAAGCAGCTATTGATTTATCTCAAGAAAATGTTGAAGGCGAAGTTACGCTAAAGCTTTATAAAGGTAATGTGATTGTTGAAGGTCGCGAAAGCAAAAAATCACTTTACTCTCGTGAATTAGTAACTTTTGAGGATGATCAGGGTGCTTATAACCAAAAAGATGCTGCCGGTTTTATTAAATTAAATGCATTACGCCTACGCACATTAGCAGCACGCTCATTGACACACACAGAAACATAACAGAAGTCATTTTAACAGCATTAAGCGAAGGACAGGTTTTATATTAAAAGTTGAGGAAGGAAATTTCTTTAATTGATTTTGGTTGCAGATGGATTATTTATCAATTTTGAGTTCAATGCTAGAGGTTTTACTTTCTTGCCGGTAAGTGTAATAAGAAAAACCGATAAGAAGAACGATTAAAGCAGCGATAATCAAAACGAGTAAATTGCGATTCATAATATTCACACTTTCGTTTACGCAAAATATAAACAAAATAATAGGGCGGGTGCTGATTATGGCAAGAGTATGATAAGAGTTTGTGCCTTTTCGCTTGCTATTATTTACGAATAAATTCAAAAACCATACACCATATCGTGAAAGAATTTAATTTTAGGATAAAGATGATGATGCGTGATCAGTGTGATACCTTTAGCTTTACACCCGAATTAAGAGATGCGGCTGTTCAATCGAAAGCTTGGCCATTTGAAGAAGCGCGCAAAATTATCAAACGATATGAAAAAATAGGTTACCCAGAGACAGTTTTATTTGAAACAGGTTATGGGCCGTCTGGCTTACCACATATTGGGACTTTTGGAGAAGTTGCACGTACGACCATGGTGCGTCATGCATTTCGTATTTTAACAGAGAATAAAGTTAAAACAAAACTTCTTTGTTTTTCTGATGATATGGATGGTTTACGTAAAGTTCCCGATAATGTACCTGATCGCGAGAAGATGGAAAGCTATCTTGGTCAGCCACTGAGCCGTGTTCCAGATCCTTTTGGGGATATTTATCCTTCTTTTGGAGCAGCAAATAATGCCCGTTTGCGCGCTTTTCTTGATCAGTTTGGTTTTGATTATGAATTTGCGAGCGCGACAGATTATTATAGTTCCGGTCGTTTTGATGAAACGCTTTTAAAAATACTTGCCTGTTATGACAAGGTAATGGCAATCGTTTTACCAACATTGGGTGAAGAGCGGCGGGCTACTTATTCGCTTTTTTTGCCAATTTCCCCATTTTCTGGAAAAGTGCTGCAAGTGCCGATGATCGCCCGTAATGTTGAAAAAGGCACTGTCACCTATATTGAACCTGAAACAGGAGAAACCATTGAAACAGAGGTTACAGGGGGAAAAGTTAAGTGCCAGTGGAAGGTAGATTGGGCGATGCGCTGGAAAGCGCTTGGTGTTGATTATGAAATGGCGGGAAAAGATCTTATCGATTCCACCAACCTCTCTTCTAAAATTTGCAAAGTGCTTGGTGGGAATCCGCCGGAAGGGTTTAATTATGAGCTCTTTTTGGATGAGAAGGGACAGAAAATTTCTAAATCCAAGGGAAATGGTCTAACCATTGATGAGTGGCTAACTTATGCACCAACAGAGAGTTTAGGGCTTTATATGTTTTCGAAGCCTAAAACAGCAAAACGACTTTATTTTGATGTCATTCCAAAAGCGGTTGATGAATATTATGCGCATCTTTCAGCCTATGGTCGCCAAGAATGGAAAGAGCGGCTGAATAACCCTGTATGGCATATTCATAATGGTTGTCCTCCGCAAGTTGATTTACCTGTTTCCTTTGCGATGCTTCTGAATTTGGTTAGCGCTTCAAATGCCGAAAATAAAGAGGTTCTTTGGGGTTTTATTTCTCGCTATGCTAAAGGAGCAAATGCACAAACATATCCGGCCCTTGATCGGTTGGTGCAATTTGCCATTAAATATTTTGATGCTTTTGTTAAGCCAAACAAAAAATTCCGGCTCCCTGATGAAAGTGAACGCACAACATTAGCGAATATTGATGCAAAATTAGCTAATTTGCCTGAAAATGCTGATGGAAATACGCTTCAAAATGCTCTCCTTGATGTTGCACGTTTGACGGAACGCTATCAAGATCATAGCAAAAAAAGCCCTGAAGGAGGACCTGGTGTTTCAAATGTCTTTTTTCAGATGCTCTATGAAGTGCTTTTAGGGCAAGAACGAGGACCACGATTGGGATCATTTATTGCGCTCTATGGGATTAATGAAATGCGTGCCCTGATTGCTGAAGCGCTTGCACGTCCTGTGGAGGAATAATGGAAAAGAGAGTGCAAGAAGTAAAGCGGCGGCGTACATTTGCGATCATTGCTCACCCAGATGCGGGGAAAACAACACTGACGGAAAAATTGTTATTATTTGGTGGTGCTATTCAGCTTGCTGGTGAGGTAAAAGCGAAAAAAGACCGTATTCAAACCCGCTCTGATTGGATGAACATTGAACGTGATCGTGGTATTTCGGTTGTGACATCGGTGATGACGTTTGAATATGAAAAACACATCTTTAATTTGTTAGACACTCCAGGACACGAGGACTTTGCTGATGATACGTATCGCACTCTCACAGCCGTTGATAGTGCTATCATGGTATTGGATGGTGCACGCGGAATTGAGCCAAGAACACTGAAATTGTTTGAAGTCTGTCGTATGCGCGATATTCCTATTATTACTTTTGTCAATAAAATGGATCGAGAGGTGCGTGATCCTTTGGAAATTTTAGATGAGATTGAAGAAAAACTCGCACTTGATACCGCACCAATAACTTGGCCCATTGGTATGGGTAAAGATTTTGTTGGCACCTTTAATTTTCATCACAAGTGTTTTCGTCGAAAAGATGATGAGGTAACACCACAAGTGGTCTCTGGGTCTGATGAAGTTGCACATTTACTTCCTGAAAATCAACGCGCACCCTTTATTGAAGAAGTGGAACTTGCTCAGGGTGCTTGTAAAAAATTCGATTTGCAAGCTTTCCGTGAAGGACATATGACACCAGTTTATTTTGGTTCAGCTTTACGAAACTTTGGTGTCCGCGATCTGATCAATGCGCTCATTGATTTTGGTCCAAGTCCTCGTGATCAGGATGGAGATCAACGCAATGTCATAGCCACGGAGCCTAAAATGACAGGATTTGTTTTTAAAATTCAGGCTAATATGGACCCTAATCATCGTGATCGTATAGCATTTTTGCGGGTATGTTCAGGGATGCTTGAACGTGGTATGAAGACAAAATTGGTAAGAACCGGAAAGCCAATGACACTTTCAGCACCACAATTTTTCTTTGCGCGTTCGCGTCAAATTGCTGATAAAGCTTATGCTGGTGATATAGTTGGTATTCCCAATCATGGAACATTACGGATTGGTGATACATTGACGGAAGGGGAAGATATTCTTTTTAAAGGTGTACCCAATTTTGCACCGGAAATTTTACGTCGTGTTAGTTTGGGTGATCCGATGAAAGCAAAAAAGCTCAAAGAAGCTTTACAGCAAATGGCCGAGGAAGGTGTCGTACAATTATTTATCCCCGAAGATGGTTCGCCTGCTCTTGTTGGAGTGATTGGTGCCTTGCAAATTGATGTTTTAACGGAACGACTTAAGGTGGAATATTCTCTGCCGGTAAGTTTTGAATCAGCGCGCTTTAGTGTATGTCGGTGGATTTCTTCAGAGGATAAAGATGAATTGCGAAAGTTTGTAACCAATCACCGCTTTGCCATCGCTCATGATTTGGATGGCGATCCAGTTTTTTTAGCAGAAAATCATTTTTCATTGAATTATGAAGCAGAGCGGGCACCGAAAATAAAATTTGCAGCTTTTAAGGATTACCAAATCCGCTCTGAATAAAGAGAAACTTTTGCTATTACAACAGCGGTTTTTTAATAAAATCAAAGCAAAAGGGAGAGAGGAGACTCCTCTCTTTTATGGCAAGAACTGTTATAAGCAGATTTAACCAAGTCCCTCTTTGATCCATTCAGAAACGCGCCCCTTAGAAGCGGCTCCAACCATATTTGATGCAACATTTCCATCTTTAAACATCAATAATGTAGGAATTGAGCGTACTCCATATTGGGTAGCCAATTCCGGATTTTCATCAATATTCACTTTGGCAATTTTAACTTGATTTTGCATTTCTGCTGAAATTTCATCCAAAATTGGAGCAATCATTTTGCAAGGTCCACACCATTCTGCCCAAAAATCAACCACAACAGGGGTGGAAGAGGTCAGAACTTCACTTTCGAAATTGCTTTTATCAACTTTTATACATGTCATGAGTATATCCTTTATATTTACTTCTATAGATTGGTATGGTGAAGATTCATATCAAGTTATTGCAAAGATAAATTATAAGAAGCTTTAGGGGAAAGAATTTTTAGCTTATAGGGCAACTTCATAAAGAATTGCATCGAGTTTTTCTGGAGAAAGTTTGAAAATTTTCGTTTCTCTAATGTAAATAAGAAGAGCTTGGACATCTTTGTTAGGATGAATAGCTTGCAGCAATTTTCGATAAAGAGCCATTTGCAACAAATAGCGTGGTGCGATAGCAGCTTCGTTTTTTGGTGGGATTCCAGTTTTAAAATCTGCAAAGATAATGCTATTTTGTGTAATGTATAGACGGTCAATTTGACCGGAAATTGCTTGTTCTTTTCCACGAATTTTTATAACACCCATGAGGGAGACTTCAGCACGTGAATGGTCAGAAAAGAGGGGTTTGAGATATGAATGATCTAAAATCTGCCAAACATGACGTAGTGCATTTTTTCTTTGGGATTGATACCAATGAGAGGCTTTTGTTTTAAGATAATGTCGAGCATAATCGCGACGTTTTTTAGGCGCGCAATTGGGCAAATATTGCAGCAATCGGTGAACAATATTACCATATTCAATGGAAAAAGCTCTGTTGGTGTTTGTTTCTCCCAAAACAGGTGAGATGCTAGACTGTTTTGAATGAGAGAAAAGCTCATTATCAGCTTCAATGGAAAGACTAGCAACAGAGGGTCTTAATGGTTTCGGTAGAGTTGGTTCTACTGGGACTTTATGAGAGAAAAAATCGGGTAAAGGTGGAAGTGTTTGGTCATTCGCATAAGGTACCTCTTGGTTTATTGGGGTAGAAGTGTGTGGTGTGATGCAATAGCGCCACGCCGCAATATCCTCTGCTGGACCTTTTATAGCAACGGCATGTGGTTTGAGCGCTTTCTTTATCAATTGTAGCCATGTATCAGAAAAGGTGCGCTCACTTTTATAACCGCAAACAAATAATCGATCTTCAGCACGTGTCATTCCTACATAAAGAAGACGTTTGTATTCTTCTTCTGCACGCTCTTTTAAATGCGAAAGTGCTTTTTCAGAGGGTTTTGTGTTAAATTCTGCGTTGGGACGCCAGATATAAGCTTGTTGGTCGCTCAGTTGTGTATTGTTTAAGGGAACTTTCAGAAGGTGGGGTGCATGCTGCGAATGCCAAATAGCACTCCCTGGATCAACCAGAAATACAACAGCAGCTTCCAGTCCTTTAGCAGCATGAACAGTCATGATACGGACTTCTTCATGATTTTGATCAAATTCACGTTTAATTTCTGGTTCACTTGCACTTAGTGTTTCTAAAAAAGCTTGTAATCCTGGTAGACCCGTTTTTTGAATCGTGAGTGTGTAATCCATAAAAGCGTCAAGCACATCATTTGCTTCTGATCCTAAGCGAGCTAGAATCTTTTGTCGTCCCTTATCATTGTTTAAGATATGGCTATAGAATTCGAAGACTGGCATTTTATCAACTAAATTGCGATATTTGCTGAGACTTTCAAAGGTGTCTTTAAAAGATGCATGCATACAGAGGCTTTGCCAAAGGGAACCTGTGCGCTGAGCGGCAAGTTGATAAAGTTCTTCTTCACTAAGCGAAAAAAGAGGGCTTTTTAAAACACAAGCAAGAGAAAGATCATCTTGTGGTTGCAAAACAAAACGTCCAAGCGCCATTAAATCCCGCACACTCATATGTTTTGTAAGCTGTAAACGATCAGCTCCAGCGACGGGGACATTGCGTTGTTTAAGGGCACGAGAAAGCGCTAAGACAAATTCATCACGCTTACGAACTAAGACCATAATATCACTTGCACGCATTAAGCGCCCTTTTGCTGGAAGTATTTCTCCTTTCTGTAACCAGCCATCAATAGTTTCAGCAATTTTCTCCGCCAGACGTACTTCCGGTGTATCTAACTGATCAACAGTTAAATGCCAATCGTCAGGAAATTCGTTAGTTTCTTTGGAAAGTGCATCCCATAAAATAACTTCACCAGGGCTGTGAATACGAATAGCTTCGTGCACTGTTTTTGTATTTTCTGCTGAAAGCCCTTTGTAATTCTCTGGTGTTTCAAAAACAAGATCGACGCTTTTAAGAACATCAGCTGTAGAGCGAAAAGAATAATTCAGTTGTATTTTTTCAAATTTCTGCTTCGCTTGTTCCGCTTTTTTTTGAATCATTCTGCCATTTGCAGCAAAATTTTCTGGAGCAGCGCCTTGAAAAGAATAGATAGATTGTTTTTCATCTCCAACAGCAAAAAGAGTGCGTATATTGTCACGTTGACTATGACCTGTGAAAAATTCTTGCGCTAAAAGTTGAATGATTTTCCATTGATCAGGGTTGGTATCTTGTGCTTCATCAAGCAAAATATGATCAAGACCACGATCAAGCTTATAATGTACCCATTGGCTTGCACCTTCACGTTGCAACAAATGAAGTGTACGTTCAATGAGATCATCAAAACTTAAAAAACCATTGGCTTTTTTTAAATTTGCATAAATTTTAAGATAAATAGCACAAAGCTGAAAAGCAGCCATATTGAGTGCGAGGGTTTTTACGCATTGATATTTCTCTAAAAGAACAGAAAGCTTGCTTTGTTTATCTTCAATCATTTGTTGAATAAAGGGCCAAATCTCATCTGATTTTTTAGAAGATATAAGTGAAAAATTACGGGGATCGCCTGTCGTTTTAAAATAAACATTTGAAACGACGTTGATGATGGTTGTTTCATCACAAGCGGTTTCTAATTGGGAAAGTTTCTCAATCATAGCCTTGGTGTTTTTATTACCATAGGTTTGGCAATGTGTAAGAGCATAAAGAGGGAGGCGAGCCGTCTGTTGAATTTTTTCCAGTAGCTGCTGGTTTGTATCATAAGGCGCTAAATTAAACAGCGCACGCAACTGTTCCTCTCCATTTTCAGACAAAAGAGAGGATAAAAAACCAGACAGTTTATGTTGCTTTTCATTTGCTTCATCCAGCAATTGGTTAAAAGTGTGTTCACTGATAACCTTAAGCAGTTGTTTCAAAGCGGGTTGTGCATCATTATGTTTTAAAAGTTGGCTGCGCGCTTCTTGTTGTAATTTTTTGCGGTTGACATCATCTATGAGTTCGAAATGTCCAGCAATATTGGCTTCTAGCATAAATTGATGCAAGAGAGATTCGCAAAATGCATGAATAGTTTGGATTTTTAAGCCCCCAGGTGTTTCTAGGGCACGAGCGAAGAGTTGGCGCGCATAGGTCATTTTCTGCGCATTGATAGGTTTGTTTTCAAGCTGCGATAAGATTTCTTTAAGCTGTGCATCATTGAGCTCATTCCAGCTGGAAAGTGTGCGAAAAATTCGCGATTGCATAACAGCGGCGGCTGCTCTCGTATAAGTGAGGCATAAAATACGTGCTGGAGGGGTACCGTTTAAAAGCAAGCGAATAACGCGTTCGGTTAAAACGTGGGTTTTTCCAGAGCCTGCATTTGCAGAAACCCATACATTTTTTTTGGGGTGTGTTGCCGTTGCTTGTGCATCAAGGGCTGCTTCAGGAATAGAAAAAAGGGTCATGATTGATTTCCTTTATGGAATCCATTTGACCATTCCCATAATCGTGCCAGATGGTCATAGTCACTTTCATATTCTTTTTTTAAAGGGACTGCGTGTGAAAGATAGCCTTGTTGTGGATTTTTATAATACTCTATTAATGCGATAAGATGTTCCCATGCTTTTTCACCGAGACTAATGACACTTTGGTGCTCTTTTCCCCCTTTCTGTGAAAAAATTGATTTAGGAGTGATTTCACCTTTTCCATTGAGGGGGATGTAAAATAGATTTGAGGGGGTGAGATTTTTAAAATCTGTAAAGGCTCCTTTCATGAGTAAAGCTGTTTCCAGTGCCAATTGTGGAAATAATAAATCACGAACTTGTTTTGATGAGGGGGGTGTACTGGTTTTAAAATCAAGTATTTCAACCGTTTTGTTTGCCAATACATCAATACGATCAGCGCGTCCTGAAAGAGTTACATCTGTTGTACCTATAGGTATTTTTTCGGATACTACTTCGGTATGTCGTTCTCGAGGCTCTAGACTTTGTTCCCACTGAAGAATGAAAGGAGCAAGATTTTCAAAATTTGTCCACCAGATTGTTTCAACATCGGCAGGTAAATTAAACTTATCAAATTCTTGTCGTCCAAGATTTAGCAATACATCCAATGCATTTGCGGCATTTGGATTTTTTACTTGTGTTCCAAAAGCAGCAAGAATAGCGTGATAAAGTGTTCCACGTTCAGCTGCGCAAGGATCATGGATGAGCGCTTTAAGGGGTTTGAGGCGCAAGATTTTTTTGGCATAAATGGCATAAGGATCATACCGCAAGGTTTCTATTTCAGTGACCGAAAAATGGCGAGGACGCATATCAAGGGGCGGTATAGGACAAGGACGTGTTGCACAGGCAATTATATTTGTCTTATCGAGCATTTTTGCCCAATGAAGGAATACTTCACCTCGTGTACGGATTTGTTTCCAAACCTGTTTTCCTATAACCGTTTCTAAGCGCTGTAACCAGCGTGAAGGAAGTGAAGGAACGTGGTTAACCCTTAGTGCTCGGCTCATCACCACTTTATTCATTCCCATAGCCCAGTGAAAATCATGTGCAGAAAGACCAATACGCTGTTCTGGAGGTTCAAGAGTTAACATCATTTTCATCGGCCGCGATAAAAAAGCATCATTGTGGGTTGTCATAGGCCATGATCCTTCATTAAGACCGCCGATAACCACTGTATCAACCGTTTGTAAACGTGATTCCAAAGTGCCCCAGATAAATAAACGCGGATGCCCCCCTGGAGAAGGCGTAACGGAGCGTGTTGCTATCAAAGCCGAAAACATAGCGGGCCATTCGAAAAGACGAAATTTTAAGCCTGATTGATCACTCACCAATTCACGCAAAAAAGTTGATAAGGCTTGCCCTGCTTCATGTTGATAAAGATTTACAAGAGAATCGTTCTCATCGCGTCCAAAATTTTCAAAAACCTCAACAGTTGCTATTGCGGCTTCATTGATAGTGCATTCTCTTTCCTGTTTTAGGAGAGATGCTAAAGGTTCGACAGCTTTAACCAAAAGGTGACAAAGAGCGCGTGCTTCTTCGCACTTTTGTTGGTTAAGAGCCTTCGTTTTAGAAGTATTATGGCAATGTGTTTCCATCCATTTTTCAAGAAATTGGTCACATTCACAAAGATTTATGCGACCAGTACTCCCTCGAAGAACAAAGAGTTCAAAATTTTCTGCTATTTCGCGCAAGCGATGACGATTTTGCTTGAGTGTTGTGAGTGGATGTTTGAGAAGAGAAAGAAAAGCAATGGGATCATTAGGTTGAAACACATTTTCTAAAAGAAGTCGTAACAGGGTTGCAGGCAACGTTTGTGCAAGCGGTATTCCCCCTGAATCATTTGCTTCAATTCCAAATCGCTGTAGTTCAGCGGATACACGGCGTGCTAAATTACGGTCATTTGTGATAAGAGCTGCATTTTTTTGAGGTTCTTCAATGGCACTACGTAATGCAACGGCAATAGCGAGGGCTTCTTCGCGCTCATTTATAGCTTCAATGAATGACCAATCTGTACAAAGATTTTCATAATCATCACGGACAATTTGTACCCATCGGTCTGTTGTAGAAGCTGGTCGGAGTGCTTCTGATAGAAGAGCTGCGCGTTTTGCTTTTATTGCACTTTGTTGTCCAATTTCACGAACGTGAATGCGGTGACATTTCATGAGAGAGAGAAGTTTTTTTAAATGATATTGAGGATGGCTAAAAGCGTTCGCTGCATGATCGAAAAAATCAAAAGTTTTTCTTTCTTCATTATTCGCGCCCAATGCATTCCATTGATCTTCATCCATATGAAAATCAAGTCCAGGAAGAACAACAGCTCCTTTTGGTAAGCGAGAGATTACTTTTAAAAGATGAGAAACTGCGGGAATAGAACCTGCAACACCAGCTGCAAGAATAGGTTTGTTAGTTTGTGTATGGTGTAAAGTTTCTGCGTGCATTTTGAGCGCTTGATTGCGCCACTCAGCTGGATTACTCCGTTGTCTTTCTTGTAAGATTTGTGGCCAGCTTTGTGTAACAATGGTAAGGAAATTGAGCGTTATTTGCCACCATTCGGCTACCATATCAGGTGCAATTTCCTTAAGCTTTGACCAATCTGCTGCTTCTGTTTCAATTTCATCCATCAGATGTGCTAAATCTTGAGCAAGCCAAATTGCATCGGCAGTGTGAGCAGGAATAAGCACATCTTCTGTACCAAACATCGCACGTAGGTGAGTAGGCAAGTTTTCACGCCAGGGACGAATAAGGCGTGCTAGAAGCAAAAGGCGTTCAGTATCTCCGATGGGAGGATTCAAAGTGTTGGTATTGTTTTCAACAAAAAGGAAACTCTCTTCGTCCAGATTTCCTAGAGCGCGAATGGTTGGCAAGAAGGTTGATTGTGTAGCGCTTCTTTCAACAAAGGCAGCACGTAAAGCACGAGCAGCACGGCGCGTTGGTACATAAATGAGGGTATCAGCAAGAGCTGTCTGGACATCCCCATTTGGCGCGAAGTTCTCAATAAGAGTGCCTGAGAGCAATGCATCAACAAAATGCGGTAGAAAAGAAGTTCCTGGAGAAATAGAAAAGACACGCGGTTTAAGGGTCATATGATCTCATTAGGAGTGCGTGGAAAATATTCCATCTTGTTGATTATTTGCATTGTTTCTACTGTATACAATTTTTATGATAGGAAAAACTGAAAAGCTATATTTGTGTAATAGATTTTTGATTTGAGTGAAATGACGGTTTAGGAGATCACTTCTGTTACTTCTCATCAAAGGTTTGGAAAAAGAGAATAGTCACCAGCATACACTTATTCTCACGTTTATTAGCAAAAACGGTTTGCTTTTTTGAAGAGTGTTTTGCAAAGGTTAAAGTTGTAAGAAGTCTATCATGCTTTTGAAAGAAGTTCCATTTTTTGGTAAAAGTTTTGTAAAGGTGCAAGAATTGGGCGTGAAAGATTACGAGTAAGATAATCTTGCAGATAGGGAAGATATTTAAGATAGGATGATTTTCCATCTTGTTGGTGGAGACGTACAAAAATCCCTAGGATTTTTGAAACCCGCTGAGCGCCTGCAATTGCGTAAAGTTTGCGGAATTCATTTTCATCAAAAGAGCGTGGTGCTTGATGACGTGCATTGCAATAGGCGTCGAGAATTTTCGTTTCGAGTGTTGGTGGAATAAATAGACGTGCATCTTGTGCCAAAGAGACAAGGTCATAGGCTGTTGGACCTTTTAAACCATCTTGGAAATCAAGAAGACCAATGCGGGCAATGCCTTCTTCATGCGCGCGCCAAAGAATATTGGGGGAATGATAATCACGCATAACAAAGGTACTTTCTCCTTGGGTAAGGCTATCGAGATAAGGCTTCCAACAAGTAAAAAAAGCTTCACGTTGTTCTTGATCCAAGGTTTTTTGTGTTTGGAAGGGCAAATACCAGTCTAGCAATAAGGAGAGCTCTGCTTGTAGTACTTGGCAATTATAGGAGGGAATTTGAAGCAAAAATTTTGTCAATTGTTTTTCAAAGGACCACGATTTTTGATGAAAAGCTGCTAGTAATTCACTGCATGCAATATAACGCTCTTCTAGAGGATTGCCGCTTTGATCTAAAATCCCTTCCCGCCCGAAATCTTCTAAAATCAAAAGCCCTTTTTCAAAATCTTCGACAAAGATATGGGGGGCAGAAAATCCATTGTCTAAAATAAGCTGATTGATCCCTACAAATTGACGGATATCTTTTGCAAGTTGTGCCGTTTTTGCATAGGAGAGATCTGTTTCCATGGTTTGTGCATCCATGAGGACTTCTTGACAATGCCCATCATCCAGCAGCTCATAGGTACGCGCGGAGGCATCTCCAGCCAAAAAACGACGATGAACATGACCGCGTCCATGGGTTGTTAAAAATGTGCGAATTGCAAAAGATCGCTGTATACGTTCACTAGAATCTTCTGCTGATGTAAGAGTCACACGACGTCCATAGTCTTCATACTGTAAGGTGAGGGCAAAGGTAACTGGTCCCAAAAGATCTGCGCCTTTTTCTGGCCATTCAATAAGTAAAACGCCTTGCTCACGTGCTTCGTGCAGCCCCAATTCATCAATTTCTTCTGCCATAGAAAGGCGATAAAGGTCAGCATGAACAATTTCAAATTGTGGAAGCTGATAGCTTTGAGCAAGAGTAAAAGTAGGACTTGGAACATCCAGAGTGTTGTCATTAGCAAGCGTACGGATAATTGTACGCGCTAAGGTTGATTTTCCTGTTCCAAGATCACCTTGGAGCGTTACAAGATCGCTAGGCTTTAAAGCGAGAGCTAAATCTTGTGCAAAAAGTTTGGTTGCTTCTTCATTTTCAAGAAAAAAATTAAAATGCATGAAGAATTCCGTGAAATGGGTGAAAAAAACTTATAAAAAGACGAGATTAAAAAACGTTATCTCCTTTGGGAACAGGAAAAAAACATTTAACCGTTGTTCCTTGTCCAGCTCCGGTAAGAATTTCAACGTGTCCACCATGCAGTTCAACGAAATTTTTGACAAGAGAAAGACCAATACCTGCTCCAGCGCGCCCGCCATTATGTGCATGGGAAGAAAAGCGCTTGAAAATGCGATCAAGAATATCTTCTGGAATATCAGATCCTTCATTATGAACACTGAAGACTATGTTATCATCTTGCTCTTCAGCACAAAATTCAATCGTGCTTGCTTCGGTTGCAAAATTAATGGCATTACTGAGAACATTAACAAAGATTTGATGCAAACGTGTTGCATCAACGGAAATAAAATTTAAGGAAGGAGAAATTTGTTGTAAAAGCGTAATATGGCGTCCGTTAAGACGCTCTTCTACCCGCGCTACTGCCTGTACCATGGCATCAGCAATATTGACGGGCTGTATATCGAGCTCCATGATGCCCGCATCAAGAGTCGCAAGGTCAAGAATATCATTGACAATATTCAAGAGAGTGCCTGATTCTGAGTGAATGTGCCCAAGATATTCTTTTTGTCGTTCATTAATAGAGCCAAAAATTTGATCGCGTAAAATATCAGAAAATCCAATAATATTGGTGAGGGGCGTACGCAATTCATAGGAAACATGTTGAACAAATTCATTGCGCAAATGATCAGCCTTTTCTAAGGCTTCATTTTTCTCTTGAAGAGCACGCGCAACATGAACAGTGTCCGTAACATTAACGAAAGTAAGCATTGTCTGTCCATTGGGAAGCGGTACCACTGTGTAATCAATGATCATGCCACTTTTGAGATCCATACGACCTGAATAGGTGTCGCGTTTTTCATCTAAACCTGTAATAAGTTTGGTAAATTGATCCCACTCTTTTCCTACGGTTAAGGGCGAACAATGGTTTTGTAATTGCGTAATGTGGGTGCCTTCTACCAGTAAATTATAAGGGAGAGACCACAATTTTAATAAAGCTGGATTTGATAAACGAAGACGTCCATCTGTGCCAAAAACCACTACTCCTTCTGAAAGCTTATCAAGTGTTTCTCCTTGTATTTTAATCAGTGTATTATAGCGTCGTTCAAGATCAATTTTTTCTGTAAGATTTTCATAAAGCCAAGTGACGCCTCCTTGTGGATGGGGGCTGGAAATAACACGTACCGTGCGTCCATCTGGAAGATTCCAAATCTGTTGATTTGATTCTGTTTGTTGGTGGGCTTTTAGAAGTTCTTCTTTCCACGTGCGCCAATCAGGATGTTCACCAATGAGTCCTTTTTCACGCAACTGTTCAAGAAGCAATGTGTGACTTGGTTCACTTTCTAGAAAAGAACTCTCTAGCGGCCATAAGATTTTAAAAGCATGATTGCAGAATTTTAATTTTTGATTGGTATCGAAAACAGCCACAGCTGTTGAGATTTGGTCAAGGGTTTCACAATGGCTTTGAAGAACACGTTTTAGTTCATTGGCAAGATTTTCATATGCGCTGTCATCACGAGCAAAAGCTGCCATCCCTTCTTCTGTCGTAACACGTGTGAGATGGAAATGGTGCCGTTCTCCATCAATAACTGTATGAACATGCTCTTGAAAAATCGTTTCTGCCTCATCTGTTTTGCGTTGTGTTGTTTCATTAAAAAGATCAACGACTTCATTACTACCTTCTCGAAAACCTGTCATTTCTCTGAAGGCACGATTAACAAAACAAACATTTCCCTCACAATCTCGTATCCATACCGGCTCTTGAATAAGATCAAGAAGATTGCGTTGCATTCTTAGCTCGATGAGGATTTTGGCGATATCTTTCTGTAAACGCGCATTTTCGCTCTGCTGTGTTGAGATATCTTGAAAACGTGCGATGGCTACTGTTCCAGCTATCACTCCTGTAACTTGCAACAATATATTGTTCTTGGTAGTGACGGAAAGTTCAAAAGGATGAGACTTGTAAAGCAATTGCGTGAGTGCGTAGTCAAGTTCTCGGTTTGAAGTTTCTTCAAGCCAGAGCTCAAAACACTGAAAATCTTGCTGTAGAATTCCTGCTTTTTGCAACACAGGAATGCTGCCAACCACACGTGGCAAGGCTGTTGGATTTTCCCAAATAAGAAGGAGTTGCTTTGTTTCTTCCAGAAGCCATTCATAATATTGAAGTTTTTCAGAAAATTCTGCTTGAATTGTCTTCAAAGGCTCCAATGAAGCTTTTTTTGCACGCATAATAACTGCCATACAAATAAGAAGTGAAGCACAAGAAATTCCTCCACAAAGGGCTAAAAGAAGCCATGGACCATCTGGCAAAGTGAACGCAAATGGTAGATGCATTTCCAATGACTGAGCAACAGCCCATGTTGGAGAAAAAAGGAAAAGAAGGCAAAAAATTTCTCTAAAGATTCGGATCATTTTTTGAGCTTTTTCTTTGGGGTCATAATCACCAAAGCTGGGCACGATGCGTTTTCCTTTTTCTTTTAACCCAAGGAAACCATTTTAGTAACGATAATGATCTGGTTTATAAGGTCCTTGTGGTGCGACTCCAATATAGGCAGCTTGTTCTTCTGATAAAACGCTTAATTTTATTCCTAACCGATCAAGGTGGAGACGTGCAACTTTTTCATCAAGATGTTTAGGCAAAACAGTTACTTCATTTTTGTAGTGTTCTGAACGGGTAAAGAGTTCAATTTGCGCTAAAACTTGGTTTGTAAATGAGGCTGACATAACAAAAGAGGGGTGTCCCGTAGCATTACCGAGGTTCAGTAAGCGCCCTTCAGAGAGTAAAATGATACGTTTTCCATCAGGAAAGGTGATCATATCGACTTGTGGTTTAATATTCGTCCATGGCAAGTTTCTAAGGGCTGACACTTCGATCTCATTATCAAAATGGCCGATATTTCCAAGAATACACATATCTTTTACTTGCCGCATATGGTCTAAGCGGACAATATCTTTATTGCCAGTTGTTGTGATGATAATATCGGCATTGGAGGCAGCATCATCTAAATTAACAACTTCATAGCCATCCATAGCTGCTTGAAGGGCACAGATTGGGTCAATTTCTGTCACTTTAACACGTGCTCCAGCACCTGAAAGAGAAGCTGCCGAACCTTTACCCACATCCCCATAACCGCAAACAATGGCGGTTTTACCAGCTATCATAACATCTGTTGCGCGTCTGATACCGTCTACGAGTGATTCTCTACATCCATATTTATTATCAAATTTTGATTTCGTGACACTATCATTGACATTAATAGCTGGAAAGGGCAAAAGCCCTTGCTTTTGTAATTGATAAAGGCGGTGTACGCCCGTTGTGGTTTCTTCGCTCACACCTTTGATTGCTGCGCGCTGACGTGTGAAAAAACCTGGTGTATCATCCATACGCTTTTGAATTTGTTGGAAAAAAAATCCTTCTTCTTCTGTTTTGGGATGAGACAGAATATCTTTATTTGCTTCCGCATGGCATCCCATCAAAATATAGTTTGTAGCATCAGCTCCATCATCTAAAATAAGATTGGAGGGATTGCCATCAGGCCATTGGAAAATCGCATCTATATAAGTCCAATATTCTTCAAGTGTTTCGCCCTTGACCGCAAAGACAGGAGTACCTGTGGCTGCAATAGCTGCTGCTGCGTGATCTTGTGTAGAAAAAATGTTGCTAGAACTCCACCGTACATCGGCGCCAAGTGCCTTCAGTGTTTCAATCAAAACAGCTGTCTGAATGGTCATATGCAATGAACCAGAAATGCGTGCTCCGCGTAAAGGTTGATGGGAAGAAAATTCCTTACGGCAGGCCATCAAGCCAGGCATTTCCGTTTCGGCGATATCGAGTTCTTTACGACCATAAGCAGCAAGTGCAATATCTTTGACAACATAATCTTGGGCTGCCATTCTTTATTCCTTCAAAATCAGTTTTTTCAAGACGGTAGGAGAAATTAAAAAAAAATGCAAGCCAATAGAAAGACTTCTTTCTGTGAAAAAAGGCCTTTTCAATTCTCTATAAATTTATACAACAAACATGTATTTTTAGAGTGAGTAATGGTGTTACTGACAGGGTATAAAAAGGACTCATGAAAAACTCTATTGTCTGAATAAAGTTGATCAACATTTTTGAGTTTTTGAACTGTGAGAAGAGTGAAGTGACAAGGAGAATTTGTTATGAAGTTCTGCATTTGGCAAAAAGAGTAAGATATATAAATTTCATCGAATACATCTACTCTTTTCTTTTTATGAATTAGAAATTAATTCAATTACGCAAAATATGTATTACCAAGAATAATATGTCATCGTACTGTTCTTCACGCACTTATTTAAAGAAATGCCTCACTTTGCTCCTTATCGCATTTTTAGCACTGTCGATGAAGGGGTGCTAAATCATGGTTATTGGATACTATCATCTTTAGCTTGTGAAAGTACAAACCAGAACTATTATTATATTTTTAGTTTCCATTGTTGCACCTGTTTTGCATGAAGACGGTACATAAGAGATATACTAAGCTCTTTATTTTATCCACACGTTGAACTTTCTTGTGATGTGCAAGTAAACGGTTCTAAATGCAGAAGTTTGAAATGAGAAAATGTAACTCTGTTTGCTACTTTAATTTCTCAATGTTGAAAAATTATCATTCCAAATCAATATCTTGACTATGTCCTTGGAGAATATATGCTAGGCTGGTGAATTTTTGGAAAATTGACCTTGTGGACGAAATCTCCAGAGATAACTTGGCAAAAGTGCAGCCATTGCTCGAGGGGTAATTCCTGCTCCTTCTAAAGTGTAACCATTTTCTACAGCTTCTTGAGAAACAATGTTATCCACTTGCAGGAAGCGTATTTGATCGGCTGTTGTCACTGTTGGTACGAGAGGCAATTTACCAATAGTTCCCAAAAAACCTCCAATCAACAGCCCTGCAGAAAGAGGCATGGAGAGAATTATTTTTTTACGGTGAATGATTTTCAATATATTTTCAAGGGCATTTTGAAATGTGATAATCTGTGGGCCACCAAGATCATAACTTTTTCCAGAGATAATTTGTCCCTCTAAGGCGCGTACAATAAATTCAGCGATGTCACTAACATACACGGGTTGCAATTTGCTTTGTCCACCTCCAAAAAGGGGCATGATTGGTAAAAAACAAGACAAATTCGCTAAGGTGTTAAAGAAACAATCCTCTGGTCCAAAGATAACTGATGGGCGCATAATAATTGCTTGAGGATGCGTATTCTGAACGATTTGCTCACTCATAGCTTTGACGCGTGCATAAAGAAATGAAGCGTTTTGATTCGCTACAAGCGCTGACATGTAAATAAATGGAATACCGGCTTCAGCTGTTAACTCAGAGACATTTTGAGCACCATCAATTTGCGTTTTTTGAAAGTTCGATTGATTTGCTTGTATTAAACTACCAGGCAGAAATACTGCGCCATCTGCACCAAGCAAAGCGCGTTCAACAGAGGCACGATGCTTGACATCAGTTTTGAGCATTTGAGTTTGTCCGACTTCGCCTATTTGAAGCATATAATAGGCTTTTTGTGGATAGCGAACAGCGATGCGAACGCGATAACCTCGCTTAGTTAAAGCCTCAACAACATGCCGTCCCACAAAGCCAGAGCCGCCAAAAATAGTGATAAGTTTAGGATGTTGATAAAGTGCACAATCAAGTTGCATAATTACAAGGTCTATCTTCTAAAGCTTTATGAATAACCAATTCCTAACATGGCGGCGTTTTATTGTCACGTAAAATATCGCCCGCAAGGTAAAGGGAACCGCTAATAAGGACGATAGCTTCTCTATGCTCTGAGTTAATTCTCTGTAAAGCATCTTGTAGATGAGCTTGCGGGCTGGCAAGGATCCCTACTTTTTGAGCTGATTCAGCTAAAATTTCTGGACAAACACCTGCATTATTATCAATCAATGGGATCGTATAGACTTTATCTACGAGTTTTGCGAGAGGCTGAAAATAACCAACAGCATCTTTAGTATTAAGCATACCAGCGATCATAATAATAGGACGGTTTGATTTTTTTTTCCACTCGGTAAGTTCTGTTGCAATGACTTTTCCAGCAGCGGGGTTGTGTCCACCGTCCAGCCATAAATCAATGCTAGGAGACAGTTGATCAACCAAGTCTCCATGGGTAAGATGTTGCATCCGTGCTGGCCAGTAAATATTTTGCAGAGCATGACTTATCGTTTTTTCTGAAAGTCGATAACCTGCTTGGTGAATTGCTTCAAGAGCGGCTCCTGCGTTAGCAATTTGATGAGCTCCAATAAGGTTAGGAAGTGGAAGATCCATAAGACCTTGATTGTTTTGAAAGACCATACGTCCATATTCTGTATAGCTTTGATAATCTTGATTAAACAGGAAATAAGGTGCTTTATTTTTATCAGCAATAGATGTTAAAACAGAAAGGGTTTCATCATGATCTTGTTTACCAATAACGACAGGAACTGCTGGCTTGATAATCCCCCCTTTTTGAAAAGCAATTTGTGTAATGGTGTTTCCAAGAAAGGTTTCATGATCGTAGTCAATGGGCATAATAAGGGATACAGCTGGTTTTTTTATGACATTTGTAGCATCAAACTGTCCACCTAATCCAACTTCTAGAATTACGACATCAGCTGGATATGTGCTAAATAACATAAAGGCAGCAGCCGTAAAAATTTCAAAAACAGTAATTAGCTCTTGACGATTTACTTTTATGATTTCATGAATTATTTCAGCTAATTGGTTCTCTGTGACAAGTTGACCGCCTCCTATTTGACCTAGTCGACAGCGTTCATTCCAATTTACCAAATGAGGTGAACTATAGACATGAACGCGATATCCTGCGCTTTCCAAAAGTGCGCGACAAATAGCACAAGCAGACCCTTTGCCATTTGTTCCAGCAATGTGAATAACAGGCGCAAGCTTTAAATGGGGATTATCAAGACGCTCTAAAAGACGGAAAATACGCTCTAAAGAAAGATCAAATTTCTTCGGATAGTTTTTCAGTAAATCATCTACCATCCTTTGCACTTGTTTTTTTTTCATGAGATTAGGCAGCTTTTGTTTTAGAAAGTGATGTTTGAGAACCTGTTGGGGATGGATTGGAAGGATTAACAGCTACCGGATGTTTCATCATCAAACGTAAAAGTCGTGCAATAGTAGCTTTCATTTCTAAACGCGATACAACCATATCAACCATGCCATGTTCGAGCAGATATTCACTGCTTTGAAAACCTTCAGGTAAGGTTTCACGTATGGTTTGTTGAATCACGCGTGGTCCTGCAAAACCAATCATAGCACCAGGTTCGGCAATATGAACATCGCCAAGCATAGCGTAAGAAGCAGTAACACCACCGGTAGTAGGATTGGTTAGAACCACGATATAGGGAAGCTTTGCTTCTTTCAGCATTTCAATTGCTACGGTTGTACGAGGCATCTGCATTAGTGAGAGTGTTCCTTCTTGCATGCGTGCACCACCAGAAGCGGCAAAAAGAACCAAAGGGCATTTGTCAGCAATAGCAGTATGAAAAGCTTTGATAATAGCTTCTCCCGAAGCCATACCGAGTGATCCACCCATAAACGCGAAGTCTTGAACGGTGGCTATAATTGGTAAACCTTCAATAGTACCGCGTGCACTTAAAATATTGTCATCGACACCAAGCTTGGAACGGTAATCTTTTAATCGATCAATGTAACGTTTTTCATCGCGAAATTTCAAAGGGTCAGTGACAACTTTTGGATTTTCAAGAGGCGTATAAAGACCATCATCAAAAAAATGCATGAGACGATTTTTGGCGCTGATTCGCATATGATAACCAGAATTGGGGACTACATATTGATTAACTTCCAAATCTTTATGGAATACCATTTCACCCGTGGTGGGATCTTTAATCCACAAATTGTCTGGAATTTCACGACGTCCCAGTATGGAATTAATTTTAGGACGAACATAATTTGTAATCCAGTTCATCTTTGTAGCCTCTCTTTAAATATTATACACTTTTTGCGCAATTCGAAGGAATATAGGACTGAATAAACAGACTCGCTTTGCCAGTTAATAAACAGACTCATTTAATACTTTTATCTATGTGCGTACAGCTTTTAACCCTACTATTCTTTAAATTTTTGTTCTTCTAATGTTACAAAGATAATCTAAATCAAAATACTCCTTGCAACAAATCTGTTAGCAATTTTAATAACTTCCATTTTTTGCTTTGATATTAAAACCCATTGCTTGTGCTGGTTGCCAAACTCCTCATTTGTTTCTGATGAAAAACGAATATTCAGCAAATCGTTAACACCAGTGGTACGAACCTAAAACAAAAAAACCTTATAATTATAAACATCAATAAGGCTAAATAGTCCATAAAAACAATGGTTGCGATAACGTTATGTTAGCGAAACACCAGAGAGGGGCAAGAATTTGCCCTAATGATAAGGAGTAAAAAGATCTTTTAAAAGACAAAACCTGTTGTCTGCTCGCTGTTATTCACGCGCTTTGCTAATTTTAGATTAAGGAGTGCCGTTATTTGGTTGTGATACGTATGATGCCTTTTGGGAAAGCATCTTGTGTAAGTGTGTCATAAAGGCGGCTGCAAAAAGTGGTGTTGCTAAATTAAGAATAGGAATTGAAACAAAAAGCGCAATCAACAGCCCTGCGCCAAAAACCGTTGCATAATGAACGCGTAAAAAGGCATGCGCTTCTTGTTCAGATAGAAAACGGTAGGCAGTAAACACAAAATATTCGCGACCGAGTAAATAACCGTTAATAACATAAAAGGCAATCAAATTAATACCAGGCACAAAAAACAAAATAAAAGCGAGTATATTACCGAAAAGGCTTAAAATAACAAATTTAATAGAAAGAATGAGAGAACGTCCAAACGACAGAGCCTGACCAATAGGCTCGTTTGGGTAATCTTCTTTTTCAATGACTTCAGCAGCAGAATCAATGAAAAAACCACCAATCATGGCGGTGATTGGAGCAATCAAAAAAGCCATCAGTAAAGCCAAGCCAAGATTAAAAATGATAAGCATGCCAAATCCCAACCATCCTGCCCAACTGGGTAATCCAGGAAGAAAATCAGCAATCCAAGGCCAAAAGTGGGATATAAAAAGCTGACGTACACATAACCATAGAATGGCGAGCACAACAAAGGTAATTCCTAATACTTTTAAGATCATAGTGCGATATTGCGGAGTCATAAGACGTTGTAAAGCACGATAAGCAGCAGTAAAAATCATAATAATTCAGTAAATAAGAAAAAAACAGTGAAAACAAGAGGTAGATTGAGAGTGCTTTACCTATACACTTGTTTTATAAATCGTATAATTTTGTTGATTAAAAGAAGGAAGCCGAGAAAAGGGATTTTTATCTGTAATGTCGTGAGCATTTTTTTCAGTATGATATTACAAGGCACATTCATGTATATTTAAAAATACAACGTCGTCACTGTCTGATTTTAGTTTTTTACATCAACCAAATAAGAAGTAGGGAATTGAAAAAAACATTTAATCTAGGACTTTTCCATAGAGTTTATAAAGTGAATTTCATAAATAGTCAGCAGATAAAGTTTCTCGAGAAGAATCAATAGGATGACAGATTGGTGCGGGTTAAGAATCTTCATCTTTTAAGTCTAAGATGGGAGAGATCTTTATATATGGCAGAAAATCACGAGAGGATTTTTCTGTAAAGCCAATGAAATGAACGGTATACGCGCGTAGCAATAAGATCCGCCAATACTAACCATTTTACAAATAAACTAAAATACAGAGGAATTTTTCTCTCTTTCGAGAGGAGGGGATTGTTTTTTGTACGAAGGTAGTCGTTTCTCAATAAGAATCATCGTCCAAACAGTTTTACGCGATTTGCTAAATGGATTTTATTTTTTTGTGTTGCCTTTTTTAAGGTATTCAATTGTCTGATGTCTGGCAATTTCTATTTTCATTTGAAACAGGGCATCTTTCTCTTATTAATAAGCAGGGGTGTGAAGATCAAAAAATGATACAATAACCTTTGCTAATTTTTGCGCTACTTGCTGTTTACTCATATGTGGCCATTGTTCGGCTTTATCTTTGCTAACAAGACACACTTGATTTGTATCAGCGCCCATGACGCTTGTGCCATCAGAGTGAAGAGAAATATCATTAGCAAGAATAAAATCTGCTCCTTTTTCGACACATTTTTTTTGCGCGTTTGCAATGAGATCACGGCTTTCAGCAGCAAACCCAATCACCAATGGTGGGCGGTTTGGAGCATGTCCAATTGTTGCCAAAATGTCAGGATTTTCAACCATTTGTAAGGATAGGGGTGTTTTATGGGCATGCTTTTTTATCTTGTGTAAAGATTGTGTTTGGCTGCGCCAGTCACAAACAGCGGCGACGAAAATGGCACTATCAGCAGGCAACGCAGCTTGAACAGCTTTTAACATTTGATGTGCTGTTTCAACATGAATGGTTTTCACTTCTTTGGGGTCAGCAATATTAACTGGTCCACAAATAAGCGTCACTTTGGCACCCAAATTGGCTAAAGCCGTTGCAATGGCATGACCTTGTTTACCTGAAGAGCGATTAGCAAGATAACGCACTGGATCAATTGGTTCATGGGTAGGACCAGAAGTAACAATAAAATGCTTGCCAGAAAGGGGCTTCTCTTGTCCATGTACACGCAAAAGGGTTTCTATTGTAGCTACAATGGTTAAGGGTTCACTCATGCGTCCACATCCAGCTTCATCATGCTCAGCCATTTTGCCGATTTCTGGTCCTACTATATGAACGCCATCTGCACGCAGTTTAGCAACATTACGAACAGTTGCTGGATGTGTCCACATGGCTGGATTCATGGCAGGAGCAATCAAAAGAGGGCAGCGCGCTGCTAAAAGTACACAATCAGCAAGGTCATCTCCTATTCCGTTGGCTATTTTTGCAATACGATTGGCTGTAGCTGGTGCTAAAATAATCAAGTCAGCATCACGCGCTAGTCTGATATGACCAATGTCATGTTCTTCTTCGCGTGAGAATAAATCACTATAAACAGTACGACCACTCAGCGCTTCAGCTGCTAAAGGTGTAATAAATTTTTGTGCTGCTTTTGTCATAATAATGTTTAAGCGTGCTCCCCGTTCTTGCAAACGGCGAATCAGATCAAGCGATTTATAAGCTGCAATGCTACCACCAATAATAAAAAGCAGTGATTTTGATTGCAATGATTGCATTTCGATGGCACTTGCTTGAGGGGGGAGTACGGCCGGAGTAGTGGGATTGCTTAAAAGGCGGCGGACTTCCTCTTCCATAGAAATGCCATTTTTTGCGGCACGTATGCGTAAAGCTTCTTTGATTTCAGGAGAGAGGTTACGAATGGTAAGACTAGCCATAAAACACCTCCAAGAAATAAAATGATTGCAATGATTTCATCATTGATAAGTTTTAGCATATTGAGCAGATTAAAAAAGATGAAAAAGATAAAAAGTGAGACAAACGCAACAAAACGCAATAATGAACAGACTATAACGGCCATACCGATTGGTGCGACTTTGTTCAACAGCAAGTTGCTTAAGGGTTGTAGGAGAAAGATTAAATCCTGTTTTTATCATTTGATTAAGGTCTTCTTCCATACGTTGGAAATTTTGTATCAGTTGCGGTGTTTTACGTGCCAGAGAAAGGAGTGCTTGAGTTCCCTCACCAAAATCTTTTGCAATTCCTACGGGTCCTAAATTTTTGCTAATCCATTCTTTAACAACCGGCTCAGAGGCTTTCCACATATTAAAATCTGGGTCCAATGTGCGGGCAACACCTTCCACAACAACCATAGTTTTTTGTAGAAGTAAAAGTTCTGGACGCGTTTGCATGTCAAATAATTCGGTGACTTCAAACAATAATGTGAGCAACTTAGCCATGGAAATACTTTGCGCTGATTGTCCATGAATTGGTTCACCAATGGCACGATTGGCTTGAGCAAAGCTCTCAATATTATGGTGTGGAGGCACATATCCTGCCTCGAAATGGGCACGGGCTACTCGATAGTAATCGCGGGTAATAAAACCGTAAAGGATTTCAGCTAGGAAATGCTTTTCTTTTTTGCCAAGTCGTCCCGTAATTCCTAAATCAACTGCAACAATACATCCTTGTGGATCTACAAATAGATTACCAGGATGCATATCGGCATGAAAAAAGCCATCACGCAATGTATGGCGAAGGAAAGATTGAATAAGTGTAATTGCTAGGGCTTTTAAGTCAAAACCAGCTTCTTTGAGAGCAGAAATTTCGGATATTCTTATGCCATCAATCCATTCCATTGTCAGAACATTGCGTCCTGTTCTTTCCCAATCAATTTTTGGAACTCGAAAGCCTACGTCATGTTGAATATTTTCAGCCATTTCTGATATCGCTGCTGCTTCTAACCGTAAATCCATTTCAATACGGGTGGTTTGTGCTAAAGTGTCAACAACACAAACAGGACGCAGTCGTCGAGAAGCGGGAATGTAACGCTCTTGTAAATGGGCAATGAGATAGAAGCTTCTAAGATCTTTAGCAAAACGCGTTCTGATATTAGGGCGAATGACTTTAACGGCACATTTTTTTTTATGACCAGTTCCATCATCGTATTCAGCTGGATGAACTTGTGCAATAGAGGCAGCGGCAATGGGAGGATAAAAATCTATGAATAAATCATTGATAGACCGACCAAGAGAACTTTCAATTTGGATAATTGCATTAGTATGAGAGAATGTTTGGACACGATCTTGGAGTTGTGCCAAATCTTCTGCAATATCACGTCCAACAATATCAGGTCTGGTGGCAAGAAATTGACCAAGTTTTATGTAAGAAGGGCCGAGTTTATTGATGGCATAAGAAATATTTTCGGATCGTCTCCTTTTTTTCGTTTTACGTCGCGCTAACGTACTTGCTATACGGTGGCAGAATGCGGGAAACCCTTGAAGTTCATCGTGAGGCAGAGCACTCAAAACGCCTTCGCGTGCTAAGACCCATCCTGCACGCATTAATTGAAAATAAGTGGAAATTTGCACCATTTTTAAATCTTCCAGCCTGAATGTAGTGCTGCTATTGCGCCTGTGAGATTGCGATACGATACCCGCGAAAAACCTGCATGGTTGATCATATGAGCAAAATCATCTTGCTTGGGAAATTTGCGAATAGATTCAACCAAATAACGATAAGCATCGCCATCATTTGCAATGATTTGTCCAAGCTTAGGGATAGCATGGAAAGACCAAAGATCATAAAGTTTGTCAAGCAAAGGCATTTCAACATTGGAAAATTCTAAACATAAGAAACGTCCTCCTGGTTTTAAAACACGGAAAGCTTCTCTAAGGGCTTGATCAATATGAGGCACATTGCGGATTCCAAAGGCAATAGTGTAAGCATCAAAGCTTTGATCTTCAAAAGGTAGCTGTTCTGCATTGGCTTCAACAAAGTCAATCAGAGAAACAAGGCCATTCTTTTGTGCGCGCTTTTTACCGACACTGAGCATTGAGCCATTAATATCAAGCACTGTAGCGTGGGCTTTTTGGCGTGAAGCATTAAGAATGCGAAAAGCGATATCACCCGTACCTCCAGCTACATCAAGCACCTTCCAATTGGCAAGTGCTGGTGGAGAAAGCCATGCAACCATAGAATTTTTCCACACACGGTGTAGCCCCAGTGATAAGATATCATTCATTTTGTCATAGTTTTCAGCAACAGAGTGAAACACACCATCAACCATGGATTGTTTTTGTGCTTCATCAACTCTTCTAAAGCCAAAAGAGTATTCCATACCACCTTTGACTCCTACGCGTTCTGTCTCAGCTGCCATATGCATGACCTTCCTTAGTTTTTCTTTATCGTAAATGAAATATAGAAGGAATGTTCAAATACGAAAAAAGCAACGTATAAAACCGTGATGTTTATACAGCTAAAAACAAAAGAGTACCTTTAGATATCAAGATTGGCAACGCTTAAAGCATTATCTTGAATAAAAGCCCGCCTAGGTTCAACTTCATCACCCATTAAACGGGAAAAGAGAGAATCTGCATCGGTTGCATCATTAATTTTAACTTGTAAAAGTGCGCGCGCATCGGGATTAAGGGTTGTTTCCCAAAGCTGTTCAGCATTCATTTCTCCAAGACCTTTATAACGTTGGAGAGTGAGGCCTTTTTTACCATTCGTAAAAATGCTTTCTAAAAGGCTCATAGGCCCAAAAACGCGCTCTGATTTATCCTTGCGATGGAGAAGTGGGGGAGGGTTATATATTTCTATGAAGTTTTGGGAAACGCGATCAATTTGACGTGCGTCAGCTGAATTGATAAGTCCTGCATCGAGAGTAATGACATCTTTAACCCCGCGTAAAATGCGTTCAAAGCATAAACTCCCTTCTGACGTATACTGACCACTCCAACCACGCTCCATATCATCAGCGATTAAGTCAAGACGACGTGCTACATTATCAGCTGTTTTTTGAGCTTTTTCTGATGTTGCAAAGGCTTCAAGATTGAAAGCCCCAACAATTGCTGCTTGCTCAACAATATTGCGATCATAGCGGGTATGAAGACCATTTAAAAGTTGGCGTAATACACGAGCGTCTTCGGCGAGTTGGCGCAAATCAGCGCTGGCACGAATTTCTCCTGTTGATAATTCTAATGTTGTTTCTTCCAGTCCAGTATCAATCAAAAATTCTTCGAAGGCTGCTTCATTTTTGATATATTGTGAAGATTTTCCCCGCGATACTTTATAGAGGGGTGGTTGAGCAATATAGAGATGTCCACGCTCAATCAATTCGGGCATTTGCCTAAAAAAGAAAGTGAGTAAGAGTGTGCGGATATGCGCACCATCAACATCCGCATCGGTCATGATGATGATTTTATGGTAACGTAATTTATCTGGTGAAAATTCATCCTTACCAATAGAAGTTCCAAGAGCGGTGATCAGTGTTCCAATCATCTCAGATGAGAGCATGCGGTCAAAGCGTGCCCGTTCAACATTGAGAATTTTACCGCGCAGGGGCAAAATCGCTTGATTTTGGCGTGAACGCCCACTTTTTGCTGAACCACCAGCAGAATCTCCTTCAACGATAAAAATTTCTGATTTCGCTGGATCACGTTCTTGGCAATCGGCAAGCTTTCCAGGTAGAGAAGTGATATCGAGGGCTCCTTTTCGTCTTGTGAGTTCTCGTGCTTTACGTGCTGCTTCACGTGCTGTTGCAGCTTCTACCACTTTACTGATAAGCAATTTTGCTTCATTAGGATGCTCTTCCAACCATACCGAAAGCCCCTCATTCACCAAATTTTCAACAATAGGGCGCACCTCAGAAGAAACCAATTTATCTTTTGTTTGCGAAGAAAATTTTGGATCTGGAACTTTGACTGAAAGAATAGCGGTTAGTCCTTCACGGCAATCATCACCTGTCAAGTTAACTTTTTCCTTTTTTGCAATACCTGAAGATTCAGCGTAGCCATTGATTTGACGTGTTAAAGCGCTGCGGAAACCTATTAAGTGGGTTCCACCATCACGCTGAGGAATATTGTTAGTAAAACACAATACCTTCTCATGATAGGAATCATTCCACCATAGGGCAACATCAACGCTCATTCCATCCTTTTCATTTGCAATGTAAATAGGATTATCAAGGAGTGCTTTTTTCGTTTGGTCAATATATTTAACAAATTCAACTAATCCACCTTCATAATGCAATTCGACGGATTTAATATCAGCATGGCGTTCGTCAACAAGGAGAATATATACGCCAGAATTTAAGAATGCGAGTTCCCGCAAGCGGCGTTCCAAGGTTTCAAAATCAAATTCAACCATGGTAAAGGTTTCAGAGCTTGGTAGAAATCTAATTTCTGTTCCACTTTCTGCATCGCAATCACCAATGATTTTTAGCGGGGCGTCGGCGACTCCATGAGTAAATGATATTTCATGGATTTTACCATTGCGTTTAATTTGCAGTTTTAGCCAAACCGATAATGCATTAACAACAGAGACACCAACGCCATGTAATCCGCCTGAAACTTTATAAGAGTTTTGATCAAATTTTCCACCTGCGTGAAGTTGCGTCATGATAACTTCAGCTGCTGAAATGCCTTCTGTGGGGTGAATATCTGTTGGAATTCCGCGTCCATTGTCACGAACAGAGCAAGATCCATCAGCATGAAGTGTGACATTCACAAGAGTAGCATGGCCCGCTAAAGCCTCATCAATAGCATTGTCTACAACCTCGTAGACCATATGGTGCAAACCTGAACCATCGTCGGTATCACCGATATACATGCCAGGACGTTTGCGTACAGCATCAAGACCTTTGAGAACTTTTATGGAAGCGGCATCATACTCATCACCACACACTGGTGAGGTTATTTCATCACTCATAAGTTAATCCATTTCTGTGTTCAATTTGCGATATTTCATTAGCTTTTTCTGAGCTTAACGTTTTGGCCAGTTATTTATGGAATAACCACATTAAACATTTACCGTATATCAGATTTATATTCAACATCTGTTAGTATATAATAGCGTTCAAGAGAGAATGATTTTTGCATACGCAAATGATGTTGTACTGTACATTGCGTTTTGAATGGAAGGCAACGTGGTATAATCTGATGAAAGCCATCTCTATGGGTTGTTAATTTCTGGGAAAAAACAAGAGCCACGTGGATTTTTTGCTTACGAGAGGAATGAGATATTATTTCCTCCTTACGATGAATTAAGATCCTGTAGAAAGTCAAAGAAGTCAGCTCTTATGCTTTTATAAACATCCTTTTTGTTTGATCTATAATAATTAGTTTTGTAAAAATATGCTGTTCGTTTTTCTTAATCTTGCATAATGCCTAAAAACGGATACGGATGGTTTGTTTCTGCGTCTCATTTGGTGTTGGCAAGCGGAGGATTTTTCTAAAAGTATGGAATGATTTTCAAAATGTATACGGTTTGTAGCTTGTGTGAACAGTAAGATCAGAATGTATTGTTTAAAGAGCGAAATTTTGCGTTTTTTCAGAAGAAAGAAACAAGAGATGTTCTTGATTCAGTGAAGATATTTGAGGGAAAATAAAACTGACGGTAGTACAAAAAACTTTAGTTTTACATTTGTGCTAAAAAACAGCTTTCCTTCAAAAGGGCTTTCTTTTGTACGTTTATTTGATTTAAGAAGATTTATGCCAAAATTCTGATATTGCCGCTGTATTTTGAAACACATAGGAAAATTTTTCAATTTTTTGACAGTTTAAAAATATACCAGCCATTTTTTATTTATGAAAGTACCAGATGTTTCAGTTAAGTGCATTAAATAATATTTGTAACTAAACAATTTACATTTTAACTTTGAGAAATCAGGGGGGGGGGAAAGATTTTGAAAATAAATAAATCTATAGATGTGTTAAATGCTCTTCTGAGAGCTCTATTTATAGTATGGGAACTCCTCTTTTCTTCCCTTGCGAAAGCTGAAACAGCTGGAAAATTACCCTCTTTTTTTGATTCGCATGAGCATTTGCTACCACCTCATACAACAGGTATAACCCGTTTGCGTTTTGTAACAACTTTTGATTTTCCTCCTTTTAACTTTCTTGACAAAACAGGACGCCTTGCAGGCTATAATCTCGATTTATTACGCGCTATTTGCGTAAAATTAAACATTGAAAAATTCTGTGAAGTAGAAGTTGTTCCTTGGGAAGAGCTCGTAGATCATGTGAAAAATGGCGGAGCAGAGGTGATTATCGCTGGTTTAAAAGAAACAATTGAAACGCGTCAAGATCTTGTTTTTACAAAAACTTATTTGCGCTTTCCTGCTCGGTTTGTTGCTTCTCGACCTATGAAGCTTGGGAAGGCAATAAGAGATAAAGTTGTGCATTTAAATAGTGGATTTTTGTTCAAGAGTGCTCATGAAAAGCTATTTCATAGTTATTTTCCTGAAGCTAAAGGGCAAGGATTTAAAGACAGGGCAGAGCTTTATAAAGCGTTACAAGATCATAAAATTGATCTTATTTTCGATGATGGATTTGCTTTATCTTTATGGCTTAATGATCCAAAGTCTGTTGATTGTTGCCATTTTGTTGGAGGTGCGTATATGGCTCCCCAATTGTTAGGAGATGGAATGCGGCTTGCGGTTGCAAAAAAGAATGCAAAATTGGTTGATACACTCAATTATGCTCTGAAATCTCTAGAAGATGATGGCAAACTTGCGGAGCTTTATCTACGTTATTTTCCAGTTAGTTTTTACTGATCAAAACTTTTCTTAAGAAAGCGCTGTTAATCGTTCAGTGCCCAGTCGATAGGAAATGGCTTCTGCGAGATGATGGCGTGAAAGATGGTCGGCTTCGTCGAGATCAGCAATAGTGCGCGCGACCTTGAGAATGCGATGATAGGCACGTGCCGAAAGGTGCATCTTTTCACTCACGTCCCGTAACAGTATGGTTGCATTTTGATCAGGAACAGCAATTTGTTCGATAATCTTAGCAGGGCAATCGCCGTTGGTACGAATATGATCAAGTCCCAGTTTAGCAAAACGTTTGGTTTGAATGGCACGGCACCGTGCAACGCGTTTTGCAATATCACAGCTTTTTTCTGATTGTTCTGGTTGCATAAGGTCCATAGCTGTTAAAGCAGGAACATCAATTCGTAAATCAATTCGGTCAAGCAGAGGACCAGAAATACGCGATTGATAATCAATTTGACAACGGATTCCTTTAGCACAAATATGGTTTTTTTCGCCTGCCATACCACATCGACAAGGGTTCATTGCGGCAATGAGTAGGATACGTGCAGGATAGCTGATATGGTGGTTAGCACGGGCGATAACACATTCCCCGCTCTCTAAAGGTTGACGAAGAGAATCAAGAACTTGTGGAGAAAATTCAGGCAATTCGTCAAGAAATAAAACGCCATTATGTGCAAGTGAGACTTCTCCTGGTCGTGCTTTAAGACCACCACCAATCATTGCTGCCATGGAAGCAGAATGATGCGGGGCACGAAAAGGGCAATGAAATGAAATGGTATTATGGAGTGTTTCTCCTGTGATAGAAGCAATAAGAGAAACATCTAAGAGTTCACGGCTATCAAGAGGCGGCAAAATGGAAGGTAAGCGTTGAGCTAACATAGATTTGCCTGCACCAGGAGGACCTACAAACAAAAGGTTATGTCGTCCAGCAGCACAAACTTCTAATGCACGTTTGGCGGTTTTTTGTCCTTTAATTTCGCAAAGGTCTGGAAGTTCAGTTTGGATTGTATATTGGCGTGGTTGCGGACGTTTTTGTATTTGTATTCCTTTAAAATGATTGACCATGGTAAGAAGAGTCTCAGGTGCGAGAATGTTCATCTCTGCGTTTGCCCATGCCGCTTCAGGTCCGCATGAGTGAGGACAAATAAGCCCTTTATCAAGTGATAAAGCTGTCATTGCGGCTGGTAAAACACCATTGACAGCTGTAAGTGAGCCATCCAGCGATAATTCTCCTAAAATGATGTAATCTTGCGCTACGTCAGAAGGAAGAATTCCCATAGCAAGCATTAAGCCTACGGCAATTGGTAAATCATAATGTGATCCCTCTTTAGGTAAATCAGCTGGCGCAAGATTAATAGTAACTCTTTTGTTTGGCATGGAAAGCCCACAAGCATGAAAAGCTGCTTGTACACGTTCACGGCTTTCTGCAATTGCCTTATCTGGCAACCCAACAATAGCCATCCCTATTTTACCAGAGGAAATCATAACCTGTACATCAACAGGTACTGCTTCTAGACCGCGAAAAGCAACAGTTGTAACACGCGCGATCATTAGTTTGCCCCCCTTTTGACTTAAAAGAAACAATCACATCTGCGTATAAAAATCAAGAAGTGTCCGTATGGTTTTTTGAAGTGAGAGATCTATATACGTGTACAGTCTTTTGTAGTGCAATCATGGATAGTAATTTGCACAAATTTAACCATGATAATATGCGGCTAAATAAAACATTTATAATGCACTAAATGAATATGCTAGGAAAAAGAGGAGCGGGGTTGTTTGCGTTTCACAGCAGTTCAGGATTTTGTGAATATAAGGGAGAGTATAACGGTATGTCTTTAGCAAAAAGTGTTATTTGATGTGAGCAAACTTATGAAATATTGCAAGTAGATATATTTATCTTTTTTGTTTGATGTTATTTATAAAGATGTGAATGTACTAAAGGTATCTGATTTGATGATATGTCGGACACGGATTTTGTTAAAATCAGGACTCATGCGCAGTGTATTTATATGTCTATGCTTTGTTTTTGCTTTTCCGCAGCCGCTTGCAGCATTTGAGCTTTTCGGTATTCCGCTTTTTGGTAAAAAGAAAACAAATTCCTCTTCTGATGTTAATAGTACAGAGAAATTTTATAAAGTTGATGTTATTGCATCACCAGGGGCACCACCAGAGGGTGTTACAATAGTTAAGGCTGTTTCTTCTCTTTTCGCTGATAAAGATAGAGCCTTATCTAGTTCTTCTGGTTTGTTGGCTAAGGCCCGTTCAGATTATCGGGCAATTCTTTCTGCTCTTTATGCTGATGGACGCTATGGTGGTGTTATTAGTATTAAGATTAATGGTTTTGAAGCCTCTGATTTGAGTCCTGTAACTCAACTCCCAAAACAATCCAATATTGTTATTATGATTGATGCTGGTCCGCGATATATTTTTAGTGTTGCCGGTATCGATAAAGTTGCTCCATTCGTAAAATATAAAACCAATAAAATAGGCACGATTGAAGAGTTAGACTATAAAGTTGGGGCTATTGCCAAATCTGAAACCGTTCTTAAAGCAGAAAGATGGGCGATTGAAGGATGGCGCCGACAAGGTTATGCTAAAGCTAAAATTGTCAAAAATGAAGTCGTTGCGGATCACGCTGCACGTCTCATTGATGCGCAGATTGCGGTTGATCCTGGACGAGAGGCTTATTATGGTCCTTTAAGTGTGAGGAATATTAGTAAGAAACCACGTGTCGATTCAGCTTATATCGCATGGATGGCAGGATTAAAACTAGGCCAGAAATACGATTCTGATGCATTAGCCAAAGCGAATGAAAGACTTGCGCGACTTGATGTTTTTCGTGCTGTAAATATACGTGAGGCTGATACAATTAATCCTGATGGTAGTTTGCCGCTTACGCTTGTTCTAGAAGAGCGCAAACCGCGACGGTTTGGTGCTGGTGGCAGTTATTCGACATTAGATGGTGCGGGTTTTGAAGCGTATTGGGTGCATAAAAATCTTTTTGGTCATGCGGAACGTCTTAAGATCGAGACTAAAATAAGCGGTGTCGGCAGTAAGAAGGAGCAATCTTATAATTTCAAGAATTTTGATTATCTTTTTGGAGGTACATTTATAAAGCCTGGTATATTGACTCCTGATACGGACTTCAGAACGGAATTAAAAGTGCAGCAAGATGTCTTAGACAATTACATGACAAAAGCTATCAGAGGAAAATTGGGTATTACGCATATTTTTAATAATGATCTGTCAGGACAGGTTGCTGTAGAAGTTTCTAATGGTTATTCACGTGATGCCTATTTGGGGATTCGTCATTTTACAACAATTGGGTTACCGAGTGGTTTGATTTACGATAGTCGTGATAATAAGTTCAATTCGACAAAAGGTTTGTATGGTGAAGCGGTTGTTGAACCTTTTTATGAAATGCGCTTTAGCAGTTTTGTGACAAAAATGACTGTGGAAGGGCGTTCTTATTGGACACTGGATGAAAAGAATCGTTTTGTTTTTGCAGCACGGGCAAAGCTTGGTACGATTCTTGGAAGTGATGCAGCATATATACCTTCGGATACGCTCTTTTTTTCTGGTGGTGGTGGATCCGTTCGCGGTTACGCGTATCGCAATATTGGTATCAAAACAGAAAATAATGCTGTTGTTGGGGGACGGGCACTTGTTGAGGGTTCAGCAGAATTACGTCTTTCTTTAAATGATAAGATAGGATTTGTCAGTTTTCTTGATGGAGGTCTCGTAGGGGAAAAGGCGCGTTTTGATTTTTCTCAAAAAATTAAATGGGGGGCTGGCATTGGGGGGCGCTATATGACAGGTCTTGGTCCTTTACGCATTGATTTAGCCTTTCCTCTTAAGAGGGAAAAAGGTGATCCTCGCGTTGGTTTTTATGTGGGTATAGGGCAAGCATTTTAATGAAAAAAAGTGTGCGTTTATCGATTTTCTTATTTGGACTTTTTTTTCTTCTGGTGAGCACTTTTGTTTTTACGAAAGGAGCCAAGACAGCTTCTAGCGAAGTTATTATGAATGATCGTTCATGGTTTGTCTCTTTGATAGAGCGCAGACTTTCAGCGCCTAATCGGCAAGTTCGTTTACATAATATGCAGGGGATACTATCTTCTCAAATGTCAATTGATGCCATTACTGTTAGTGATAAAAAGGGCGTTTGGCTTAAAATTACCAATGCTAAAATGGATTGGAACCGTTTAGCGTTGCTTAGGGGGCGCGTGGATATTAACCAGCTTTCGGTAGAACAGATTACGTTTTTACGTAAACCGTATGGCTCTACCCTTATTCCTTCCATTGAATCGGGAAAATTTTCTCTTCCAAAATTACCACTGGCCATTTCTATCAATACGCTTACAGCTAAGCATGTAGCGTTTGAGCAGAGTCTTTTGGGTTTTTCTGCTGATGTATCCTTAAAAGGACATCTGACTTTGGCTCATGGTGACTTTGATGTTGATATAGCAGCGCATCGTTTAGATGGACTAGGTTCTTTTTCTGTTCTCACAAAGATATCCGAGAGTGACCGTACAGCTAAAATTAATATTTCTGCGAATGAACCGCAAAATGGCATTTTGGTTCATGTTTTTAACATTGAAAAGCGTCCTGCACTTAATCTTGCTATTAAAGGTGAAGGTACTTTTGATGATTTAGTTGTAAAGCTTTATTTAGAGGCAGACCATCACCCTATTTTAGATGGCAATGTTGTTTTTGCAAGTGTTTCAGAAGGACATAGTATCTCTACTAAACTGGTAGGTACGCTTGGCTTTTTAATGCCTCCTCAATACAGCAGTCTTTTCGAATCTAATGTTATGCTGGAAGCTAAGGCGAGGATGACAAAAGAGGGCGTAACGCACCTTGATAATATGGTCATTCAGGGAAAAGCCGTGAATGTTGTTGCTAATGCTGAAATAACAGCAGATGGATTTTTACGGCGGCTTTTTGTTGATGGCAAAATGACATTTGATAAGGAAAGTAGATCTACTCATTTATCAGCATCAGAAGCACAAACGCGTGCAGATAATCTTGCTTTAACCATTGACTATGGGCGCGAAGGGCAACAATCTTGGAATGGACGACTTGTTGTGCATCATTTGAACAATCAAAATGTTCATATTCATGATGCAATTTTTGATATGGGGGGGGTGAGTGAAAATCTTGATAATGTAGCTTCTCGTCATGTCGGTATCCAAGTTAATGGAACACTTCAAGGGGTTATAAAGACTAACAACGCATTGGCAAAAGGTTCAAGCCAAACAGTTCATGTGCATTTGGATACAGATATTCTTTCTGGAAAACCGGTTTTGATTCATGATCTTAGTGTTACAGCTCAAGGTTTTTCTGCTTGGTTAAAAGGAAAAATGGATCATTTGATTTTTAAAGGCGATCTTGGTGTAAAAGCGCAAAAATTTGCTCTTTTGGGTTTGTTGAGTGAAAAATTACCTTCTGGTAGCGCAGATATTAAAGCCAAAGGAACGATTGGTTTAATGAGTGGCGCGTTTGATCTTGAATTATCAGGGATAGCTAACAATACGAAAATAGGCGTGGAGCCTTTTGATCGTTTATTGAAAGGTAATCTTACGCTTTCAGGTGGTGTTGCTCGAAATACAACGGGTTTAGTTTTGCGTCGTTTGGATTTGAAAAATCAATATGCAAACATAAAGGCTGATGGACGTTTTTCAAGTGAGAGTGCTAAGATGGACTTGTTTGCTCAAGTATCTGATCTCACTATGGTAGACCCGAGAATAAGTGGTGCACTCACAATCCGAAGTGCTGCCAGAGGGCAAAACAGTCGTATAACGCTTAGCACGCGGGCCCATATTGCTGAAGCCTTTTTAGTGGGCAAAAAACTCCAAAATACAACATTCGTTATCAATACAGTGATGGATAATAGATCGCCAATTACTTCTTTAACTGGTTCTGTAAAAGGTGAAGGAATTTTTGCTAAGAAACCATTGCATGTATCTGCTTCTTTTGAGGAAGAAAAACAGCTTCGAAAACTTCAGAATATTAATATTAAGGGAGGAAACGCTAAGATAACCGGTAATCTTTCTCAAACAATTGAAGGTTTTGTGAAAGGAGCTTTGCATATTGACGCTGACGATATTTCAGTGCTTGCTGCATTATTTTTGCAAGAAGGTGGTGGAAAAGTAAAAGGAGATTTTGTTTTTGACGAACAAAATGGCATACAAAAAGCCAATCTGAAAGCTCACGTCGACCATTTAAGTTTTGCAAAGAATAAAATTAAAAAGTTGGAAGTCAAAGCTGATATATTTGATCCTTTTGGCATAACCCAGCTTGAGGGCTTTATCAATGCAGAGAATGTTCAAACACCTTTGTTGATGGTTAATCGTTTGAAGGCTCACGCCAATGACAAAAATGGGCAAACAGCTTTTACTGTTCAGGCAATGTTGCATGATAATACAAATGTACAGCTCTCTGGTCATATGATTACAATTGGGCTTTCAGAAGGCATAAAACGAGAAATACAGATTGAAACCATGGATGTGAAACACTCTAATCTTCACGCAACATTGCCTAAATCTGCTACGATTATTTTTGATAAAGATGGCATGGTGGTAAGTGAATTAGGGCTTTCAATTAATGGAGGTAAGGTTGTACTTGCGGGTGATTTTTATAATACTCTTAATCTGCATCTTACCATGAATGCTTTTCCTGTTACTGTGGCCAATCTGTGGAAACCTGATCTTGGAGCTGCTGGTACTTTAACAGGGCAGATTATGATTCGCGGTAGTTTGAAAAAACCTGTTGTGACTTATGATATAAAAGGTGAGGGGCTGACAACCGTTGCTCTTCAAGATAAGAAAATAATGCCTTTTGTACTTTCTGCTACAGGTAAAACAGTAGATCAAAATCTTACTTTGAATGGAGATTTAACTGGCGAGGGGTTACAAGCGCAGGTGTATGGGACTGTGCCTTTAAGTAAAAATAAGTTTGATTTACATATAAATTTACAAAATTTTCCTGCGCATCTAGCGAACGGTTTTATAGAAAAACAAGCACTTGGAGGAACGGTGACGGGCAAGGTTGATATTGGTGGAACATTGAAAGATCCATCTGCTCATTTTGAGCTTTCTAGCCAAAACTTAACCGTTACAACACATAAAGGGCTTGCGTCGATAAATATGGCTGCTCGTGGTTCGTATGAAAAATCGACATTGCATCTCGAGCGTATTACAGCGACCGGAGATAGGGAGCTAGATCTCTCCGCAAGCGGGCCTATTTCTCTGAAAGGTTCAAGAGTTGGATTAAACATTAAAGGGTCAATACCCCTTGCTTTTTTGGATCCATTTTTAGCTGAGCGTGGTGCGCATTTAAAGGGGATAGCAAAAATTGATTCTACTTTAAATGGTACTTTATCTCAGCCACAGCTGATGGGAAATCTTTCCATAGTTAATGGTAGCTTTTTCGATTCACAAACGAATTTAGGGTTAAATAATATAACAATTGAAGGCAAGTTGAATGGTAATGATGTTGTTATAGAAAAAGCTTCTGCTACTTCATCTTATGGGGGATCTCTTTCTGCTTCGGGACATATTACAAATGATTTACAGACAGACTTGGTACTTTATCTCGATCACGCCAATTATAATGATGGTTCCATGATTCTTGCAACGTTGTCAGGCAAGATGACAATGAAGGGTTATTTTTTGGGTGACCTTGTTATTGGCGGTGATGTTATCGTTGAAAAAGCAGAAGTTCTTGTTCCAGATCATTTTCAAAATGCAAAATTGCTCGATATTAAAAATAAGAATTTAACCAAACCGATTCAAAAAACACTCGAACGTGCTGATGTTAAAATTACTAACAAAAATCGTGGCATCTCTCGAAAATCGTCACCTATTGTGCTATCAAATATGCGTGTTACGGCGCGCAATCAGTTTTTTGTGCGCGGGCGAGGGTTAGATGCTGAACTGGGAGGACGCATTAACCTAGCAGGTCCATTGAATGATGTGCATCCAGTTGGTGAATTTAGGATGATTCGTGGACGTTTTGATATTCTTTCACAACGTCTTAATTTTGATCAGGGGCAAGCAAGTTTTAGCGGTAATCTTAATCCTACGGTTTATTTCGTGACCAACAATAATAGCGGTGATATTCGCGTCACTGTAACCGTAAGTGGAACGATTGATAACCTTGATGTTCATTTTTCTTCACAACCGAATTTACCACAGGATGAGATTTTAGCACGTTTGATTTTTAATCGTTCTCTTAATGAATTGTCACCATTTCAGATTGCGCAGCTTGCAGCAGCGGCAGCTGAACTTGCAGGAGCTTCTAATACATCCTTGTTGAATGCCTTACGGACTAAAATTGGTCTTGATGATCTTGATGTTATCGTTGATGAAAAAGGTAATACGGGTTTACGTGTTGGACGTTACATACACAATAACATTTACTTAGGTTTTGAAGCGGGGTCAAATGGGACGACGAAAGGAACAATTAATTTGGATATTTCACGTCATCTCAAAGCTAAAGGTGCCATAGGGAATGAAAATAATTCTAGTGTTGGCCTATTTTATGAAAGAGACTATTAAGGAGTAAAATTTTTAAGATTCAATCGCTTAGGACATTTGTTTTTTTGAATTGAATATTATGAAGCTTTTTGTAAAAGCTATTTTCTTTTGCTAGCAGTTCTTTTGGAGTACCTTGTTCAACCATTTGCCCGTTTTGGATGACAACGATTTTATCAGCACGAACAATAGTTGAAAGGCGATGGGCGATAACAATAGTTGTACGCCCTTTGGTGAGGTGATGAAGGGCTTCACTAACTTGAGCTTCGGTGTGTGAGTCCAACGCGCTTGTTGCCTCATCAAGAATTAAGATTTCACTATCATGAAGCATTGCTCTTGCAATGGCTATTCGTTGTTTTTGTCCCCCTGAAAGGTTACTGCCATTATCGCCTATCTGTGTGTCATAACCATTTTGCAACCCCATAATAAAGTCATGAGCATTGGCTGTCTTTGCTGCTTTTATAATGTCGTTGTCACTGGCACCTTCTTTCCCAAGTCCAATATTGTATTTAACAGTTCCTTGAAAGAGAAAAGTATCCTGTCCTACATAGGCCATAAGATTTCGAAGGGAACGAAATGTGATGTAGCGGATGTCTTGACCATTTATCAATATACGTCCCTGTGTGGGATCATAAAGGCGCATAATAAGATTGATAAGGGTTGATTTTCCTGAACCAGAGGGGCCGACCAACGCTGTCATTTTTCTAGGTTCTATTTCTAGATTGATATTTTTCAATACCATCTGTCCATCCGTATATGCAAAAGAAACATGTTCGAAACGAATAGCTCCTTGCGTTTTATCCAGATCTTTAGCTTCTTTATGCTCTCTCAATGTAAGGGGAGTGTCGAGTATTTCATACATTGTACGGATATTGACTAAACCAGATTCGATTTTAACACGTACATTTGCTAACCTTTTTGCAGGTTCGTAGGCGAGAAGTAAAGCGACAATAAAAGACATTAATTCACCTTGAACGCCTGCTCGTTGTTTTGCAAGGTAGCCAGAAAAGCAGATAATACCCGCAATAGCAACGCCAGCGAGTGTTTCCATAATCGGATTTGTAATAGCTTGAAGTTTTGCGATACTATTTGCTTGTTTTTCAACCTCACAAATAGCTTGATTCATGCGTTTTTTCATCAGTTCTTCTAATGAAAAGGCTTTAATGACCCGAATACCAATAGCACTTTCTTGTACAATTTTAATAATTTCACCGAGCGAAAGAAGTTCTTTTTCTACAAGACTACGAACGCGTTTTAATGCCATTCGAACACCAAAAAAAGCCAGTGGACCTACGATTAAGGTAATGCTGATTAACGCAAAATTTTGGATAAACATAACAAGTAACAAACCGCTTACGGAGAGCAAATCACGTACAAAAGTTGTAATAATGGTATCAATGACATTACGGGCCGCTGTGGCGTTATGGGTGACACGGACGAGAAGATCGGATGAAGTGTTATTTTGGTAAAAGGAAACTCCTTGTTCCATAAGGCGTGCATAGATTTTGCGCTGCTGTTCAGCAACGATGCTGTTTCCTGCTTTGCTCAGAAAATAAGTTTGTGCAAAAGTTGCAATCCCTTTGAGAATAAAAATGAAAGCAATGATGCTAGACACCAAAACAATCATACTAAAATTTTTCGCATCAATAATATAATTGACAACATCACGCATCATCCACGCGCTGGCTGCAGTTGTGCAGGAAATGATGATCATTGAAAAAATAGCTATACTGTACCAGCACGCATGTTTATGAAAATTTTCTCTTAAAAGACGAATGATAAGGTGTTTATCAAAAGAAGAAATTTTTTTCTTGACCATGAAGCGCTTCTCTATTTTATCATTGTTTTATGCAAGATTGAGTACTTCTTATTAAAAATGTTTTACCTTTTTGATAAAGAAGCGCTCTCTTGTAGAGAAATTAACGCATACCAACTACCAATTTTAAAAAGCACCGCAACAATCAAATGCGATGCTCTTAACACTACATTCGTAGGCCCATGTTAGGTAAGTCGCGTATTATAGCGTACTCTATTTTATCTCCATGAAAAATTATTTAGGAGCTATCACCATCATCATTTGACGACCTTCGAGTTTTGGCTCAGATTCGATCTTAGCAATTTCACTTGTATCTTCCTTAACGCGCTGAAGAAGTTTCATTCCAAGATCTTGGTGGGCCATTTCACGACCACGAAAACGTAAAGTAACCTTTACTTTATCACCGTTACCAATAAAACGATGAACAGCCCTAAGCTTGACTTCATAATCATGAATATCAACATTTGGACGCATCTTGATTTCTTTGATCTCAATAATTTTCTGTTTTTTGCGTGTTTCAGCCGCCTTCTTTTGGGTCTGATATTTTAGTTTTCCCAAATCGACAATTTTACACACGGGGGGATCTGCATTTGGTACAATCTCAACCAAATCAAGCCCCGCATCTGCAGCCATAGCAAGTGCTTCTTGTGTGGCAACAACTCCTTGATGCTGTCCCTCATCATTGATAAGCTGAACGCAGGGAACCCGAATATCCTGATTTGAACGTGGCCCATCTTTTTGCGTGGGTGTCATTTTAAACGGTCTGCGAATGATTTATGCTCCTTATTCTGATTCATCTACGACATGTTTAATATACAATTATATACGGAAAAACAACTAGAATTCGTTTTATTATTTGATTTATCGCTTTGAGACTTGACTTGGAAGACAGAGTTTTTTCTTTTATAAGTAAAAACCTTTCATAGAGGAAGTGTAAGGATGAATCAAAATAACTTGAGTCAGTTTTTTTCATTTGAAGGTACGGATCTTGCCGTGCGTTATCGCAAAGGTAATTGTTCTCTTGGTTTAGTTTGGCTTCATGGCTATCAATCCGATATGTTGGGAAGTAAAGCGATGTTAGTTGATGATGTTGCTCAGAAGAACAATTTGTCCTGTTTACGTTTTGATTACTCTGGCCATGGAGAGTCTGGGGGTGATTTTTTTCAAGGAACGATTTCACGTTGGGTGCAGGAAAGTTTAGCAATTTTTAAAGCCTATTGTGAAGGACCTCAAATTTTGATTGGTTCTTCTATGGGGGGGTGGATTGCTTTAAGACTTGCTATGATGCTTGCGCAAAAGAATAAGGCAGTTGCTGGTATGATATTAATTGCACCAGCTCCTGATTTTACGCAAACATTAGTGGAACCAGCATTAGGGCCGGAGGAATGGAAAATTTTAGAAGAAAAAGGGTATATTGAACGACCGGCAGTTGGTGATACGGACCCGATGCCTTTTACAAAAGCATTGATTGAAGATGGACGAAACAACTGCGTCATGAAAGGATGCATTGATATTGGCTGTCCAATCCATATTTTACAAGGGATGGAAGATGAGGAAATACCCTATCAACATACATTGACTTTACTTAATCATTTGCCTTTAAATGATGTGACATTAACACTCGTTCGTGATGCAGATCATCGCTTTTCGCGTCCGCAAGATTTGGATTGTTTTCAAACAGTGTTGACATCGTTAATTGATAGGATAAAAGCAGAAGAAAGATCGGTTTGATTTGTTATAGAAGATATGGTGCATGGCTGTTTATGAACAGGACTTTATTTTCTCTAATCATAGAGTACCTTTACAGGTGAAAGAACACAAACACGCACGCCGTTTTACGTTACGCATTGATGCGGGTGGGAGAAAGGTTTGTTTGACAACGCCACCGGCTATGAACTTCTGTGCGGTTCAGTGTTTTATTGAAAAACATCGGTCTTGGATTGAAGAGCGCCTTGCTCATACATTTATTTCCTCCGAAAATTCTTCTCTCAGAGAGGGAGTAACGATTCCTTTATTAGGTGTTGCACATATTATAACGCGTAAAGAAGGGCGCGGGGTAACTGAAATTTTTGCAGGTAATGCGGAAAAAGGACCTCAAATTATCGTTTATGGGCAATTAGAATATTTGCCAAGGCGTGTTGCTGATGTTTTAAAAAAACAGGCTGCGCTCATTATAACGCCATTGGTTTCATACTATGCACATAAAATAGAGCGTAAAGTGAAGTCTGTTAGCTATAAAGATACGAAAAGTCGTTGGGGTTCTTGCTCGATAGACAAACGCCTCTCTTTTTCTTGGCGTCTTATTATGGCGCCAAAAGAAATTGTTGAATATGTTGTTGCGCATGAGGTTTCTCATCTTGTTGAAATGAATCATGGACCTAAATTTTGGGCTCTTTGTGAAAAACTTTGTCCAGAAAGTAAAACATATCGCGCTTGGTTAAAGAAAAATGGTCACATGCTGCAAGCCATCAATTTTCATTCATATCGGTTGGAGAAATAAAAAATCTTTTAAGAAAACAAGATGCAACGGAACTTTTTGTTAAAGATGTCGTTGTGTGTGTGCTTTGTCACGCATTGTGAAGAAGCCATTGAAGCCTCAGCAAGATTGTCTTCCCCTGCTTAGTTTGCTGAGTGTCTTCAATGTTTTTGCTTTATCTTTTTTGTAATTCAGCTTACTAATCTTTGATAATTCTTAAATTCAGATTGGAAAAGCGCTTATGCCTGTTCTTACAGACCCACTTCAGCTTTTACAGGCACTTATTCGTTGTCCTTCTGTTACACCTAATGAAGCGGGTGTTTTATCAACTTTAGAACAATTTCTAACAAAGATAGGATTTCGTGTTGAGCGTCCTGTTTTTTCGGATAAAAATACAGAAGATGTTGAAAATCTTTATGCAAAAATGGGGAAAGAGGGTCCGCATCTTATGTTTGCAGGTCACACTGATGTGGTGCCGCCAGGTGAGCTGGAAAGCTGGACATATCCTCCTTTTGAAGGTGTAATAGAACAGGGTAAATTATACGGGCGGGGTGCTGTTGATATGAAGGGCGGGATCGCTTGTTTTATTGCTGCTTTGGCTCGAGTTCTAGAAAAACAGTCTATTAAAGGAACAATAAGCCTTCTGATCACTGGTGACGAAGAAGGTCCTGCACTTAACGGTACGGTAAAACTTCTGAAATGGGCAGAGCAAAAAGGGGAAAAATGGACTGCAGCTCTTGTGGGAGAACCAACAAGCGTAAAAACTGTTGGTGATGTGATCAAGATCGGCCGCCGAGGATCAATTTCTGGTATCATTACGGTTAAAGGGCGCCAAGGGCATGTTGCTTTTCCTGAGCGGGCAGCCAATCCATTGCCTTTAGTAAATAAGCTTATTCAAGCATTGACACTAAAAACCTTAGATCAAGGTACAGAAAATTTTCAACCAAGTAATTTGGAATTAACAACCATTGATACGGGGAATCCCGCGGTGAACGTTATTCCAGCGCAAACAACGATCCGTTTTAATATACGCTACAATGATCTTTGGACAAAAGAAACGCTTGTGACAGAAATTGAAAAACGTCTTGCTTTGGTGCAGCCAAAAAATAAGAATGATCAATTACCCTACTATCAGCTTGAATGGATTCCAAGTTTGGGAGATGTTTTTTTGACCAAAAATGATAAACTCGTTAAAACTTTATCAAATGCTATTGAAGGTGTGACAGGGAATATACCGGAATGTTCAACTTCGGGAGGAACTTCGGATGCGCGGTTTATTAAAGATTATTGCCCAGTGGTTGAATTTGGTTTACCGGGGCAAACGATGCATATGGTGGATGAATGTGTAACGCTTGATGCGCTGGAGACTCTCACGGCTGTTTATGAACGTTTCATTGTTGATTTTTTGCGGTGAGAAGCAATTGCTTTCTTAAAAGCACCTTCACCTCAAATTGAAAACCGTAAATGTGTCACAATTGATGTGATAACAAGTTAAAATCATATTGCTAGTTGGCTGATGATGTGATCAAGAAGGATGCGCCCTTTAGCCGTGGCTTTCAAACGCTGGTTTCCCACCATTTCTACCAGCCCTTGTTGTTGTAGATTGATTAGTTTTTCCATTGGTAAGCTATAGGGGCTTAAGGTTTCATAGCGTGTAAGATCCAAACCTTCGCAGAGCCGCAAGCCCATGAGGAGCATTTCGTTTGCTTGTTGTAGTGCGGTTAATTGTTCTGTTTCAATACAACCATGCCCCGTGGTTTCTACCAACTCGAGCCAATGTTCAGGATATTTTTCATTTATTGTGACAAAACGTTCACGGTTTTCAATTTGAGGTGAAGATGCTTTTGAAAAGGCGGAGAAATTATTCAGTGGACGTTCGATAAAACGTCCATGAGCTCCTGGACCAAAGCCTGCATATTCATGATAACGCCAGTAAAGAAGATTATGTTCTGATTCGGCACCGGGAATTGCATGATTTGAGATTTCATAGGCTGGAAGTCCGTGCAGTGAAGTTATTTCTTGGGTAAGATGATATAGATCTGCTGCGAGTTCTGATGCGGGGAGGATAAGCCTTCCTGCAGCATGAAGCCGTTTAAAAGCTGTCCCTTCTTCGATAGTCAGTTGGTAAAGAGAAAGGTGATCTGCTGCCAAGTCTATGGCTTGAAAAAGTTCATCTTTCCATTGCTCGAGTGTTTGTTCAGGGCGCGCATAAATGAGATCAAAAGATAATCGTGGAAATATTTTCCGCGCCAAAGCAATGGCGTGAAGAGCTTGTTTCACATCATGAAGACGGCCAAGTTTTCGCAATGCCTTGTCATTAAGCGCCTGTACTCCTAAGGACAGGCGGTTAATGCCTGCTGCACGATATCCGCGAAAGCGTTCTACTTCCACACTGGATGGGTTGGCTTCAAGTGTAATTTCAGCTTTATCATTGACCGTCCACTTTTTTGCAATCGCTTCTAATAAGGCATAAACAGTTTGAGGAGTCATAAGAGAGGGGGTTCCCCCGCCAATAAAAATACTCGTAATATGACGTGGACCTATTTTATGATATTGCGTTTCTATTTCGCGTTCAAAGGCGGCTACGAAACGCGGTTGATCAACCCCATTTACGCGAACATGTGAATTAAAGTCACAATAGGGGCATTTGGCAGCACAAAAAGGCCAATGAATGTAAATGCCAAAAGCTTCATTCATGAGCGTATCAGAAGATTTTCTGCTAAAAGCTTGAAAGCACGCGCACGATGCGAGAGGGGTGTTTTATCGTTGATTTTCCAGCCATGTTTTTGCTCCGTTGTCATTTCGCCAAAGGTATTTTCATATCCATCTGGTAAAAAGATGGGATCAAAGCCAAAACCTTTATCGCCACGTGGAGGCCAAATGAATGTACCTTCAACGCACCCGCGGAAATAATCTGCATGAGCATCGGGCCATGCAATGCAGATAACCGATATAAACCGAGCTTTTCGTTGTTTTTTTTCATAAGCTTCAATTTTTTGGAGTTCGTCTTCTATTTTTTGCATAGCTTTTAAATAATTACGTGTGCCATCGGGTTGAAGAGCGAGGTCTGCTGTATAAACACCTGGTGCACCATCCAATGCATCCACTTCTAAACCTGAATCATCAGAAAGGGCAGGAAGTCCTGTATTTTTTGCGGCTGCAAAGGCTTTGATATAAGCATTTTCTTCAAACGTTGTTCCTGTTTCTTTTGGTTCAGGTAATCCAAGCTCTTTTGCTGATTGTATTTTTAGACCGAAGGAATCGACCAATGCGCTAATTTCATGCAATTTGCCGGTGTTATGTGTAGCAATGACGAGTTTTTTAGTTGTTATGCTTCTCATATACATCTCTCCAAGATTGAAAGGGGATAGCTATTTTTTGTGCTAAAAACCAGCTTGAACAATCATATAATATAAATTCTGCCAGATTTTACGAGACATAATATTTTTGAATGTTTATTCATATTTTATTCAAATGACATCTTAGGTATTTGATGAGGATAATAATTGGAAAGACATATAAAAGTATCTTTCTTTTTGATGATAGCATTTTTTTATGATAAATATACATTACGCTTTTGCACTGCTTTAAACTGTTTGACCAAACCTTGGCAAAACTTATATAAGGAGAGAGTATTTTAAAAGTAGTGAAACAATTGTGATGAAGCGCAAACCTATTGATAATGAACTACAATATCTTGATAAGCGTTCACGTGATATCTTTCGCCATATCGTTGAAGCCTATCTTAATGATGGTGGACCTGTGGGGTCACGCAATCTTTCACGGCTTTTGCAACAGACATTATCACCTGCGACAATTCGTAATGTGATGAGTGATCTTGAACATCTCGGTTTGATTTATGCACCTCATGTATCTGCAGGAAGAATGCCGACACAATCGGGTTTACGATTTTTTGTCGATGCATTTATGGAGGCGGGTGATTTGCCAGTTGAGGAGCGCGAAAGTATTGAAAATCAAGTCAAGGAGGCTGGTCATGCACAATCAGTTGAACATTTTCTCATTCAAGCGAGCCAAGTTCTTTCAGATCTTTCCCGTGGAGCAGGGCTCGTTCTAGCAACAAAACATGAAGGGACATTAAAGCATATTGAGTTTGTGCGCCTTGATGGGGAGCACGCTCTTGCTGTTTTAGTGACTCAACAAGGTGAGGTTGAAAATCGTATTGTTCATTTACCGGAAGGGGTTACTCATGCACAACTAACGGAGGCAACGAATTTTCTCAATGCTCATATTCAGGGGCGAACATTGAGTGAAGCTAAAGAGGAAATTGCACGTTTATGCTCAGAAACACGGGATGCACTTGATTATTTGTCTCATCATCTTGTTGAAACGGGGTTAGCTCTTTGGGGAGGAGAAGGTGCTGATCATAAAGTCCACCTTATAGTTCGTGGGCGGAGCAATTTGCTTGAAGATGTGAAGGCAGAAGAAGATTTAGAGCGGTTACGGCACCTGTTTGATGACCTTGAAACGCGTGAAAGTATGGCACAACTACTTGATTTAACGGATGAAGGTTCAGGGGTTCGTATCTTTATTGGTTCGGAAAATAAGTTGTTCTCACTTTCTGGCTCTTCTTTAGTGGTGGCACCTTACTGTGATTCACAACAACGAGTCATTGGTGCTTTGGGGGTTATTGGGCCAACACGGCTTAATTATGCAAGAATCGTGCCTATGGTTGATTATACAGCTCAACTTATCTCGCAGTTATTGCGTTAGAACAACCCAGACGATATTTTTTATAGACGCTCATTGTGTTAAGATGCACAAACACCCCTTGATTTTTGTCTATAAAATTTCGATATCGATAATAATAAATCTTATGAAGGAATGAAATTTTTATGTCTGATGAAAAAAACAAATTTACTGACGCTTCATTGGAAAGTTGCGATTTGAAAAAAGCAGCGGATCGTGATGCGCTTAAACAAGCTGCCGATGAGTTTTTAAAAATGCGTAAAGCAGAAGCTTGCGCAGACGTGGAAGAGGAAGGAAATACGTTTACTGATTCGTTGGCTGCTTTGCAGGATGAAAATAAAGAGTTGAAAGACCAACTTTTACGTCTTGCTGCAGATATGGAAAATCTTCGGCGTCGTACTGCGCGTGATGTGGCTGATGCAAGGGCTTATTCAATCGCTAATTTCGCACGCGATATGTTATCTGTTTCTGATAATCTCAACCGCGCTTTGGAGGCTATTCCTGAAGGGGCAAAGGAGAATGATGCTGGTTTGAAAACATTAGCTGAGGGTGTTGAAATGACTGAACGTGCAATGATAGCAGCATTAGAACGTCACGGCGTTAAGAAGATTTATCCAGAGGGGCAAAAATTTGATCCACACTTTCATCAAGCAATGTTTGAAATTCCTAACTCCGACGTTCCAGATAATACTGTTCAGGAAGTTGTTCAGGCAGGTTACATCATTGGCGAACGTGTTTTACGTCCAGCGATAGTTGGCGTAGCTAAAGGGGGAGAAAAAGAAGCTTCTCTTGAATCTGATTCCGCATAGACATCTGCAGCGCAAGACCACAGTATCACATAGGGGTAGCTTCGTATTTTGAAACATTTCATCAGAAAAGGCTTTAAAGGGTGTTAAAACACCCTTTATCCTTGGAGTGTCCAGCTGTCTTTTACAATATAAGGCGCATTGCTTTCGGGAGATGGTGATAACAGTAAAACGAATCGGTCAACCTCAAAAGGAGGAAATGAGAAATCACCTCGAGAAGACAGATAAGAAGGAAGATCTTCAGGTCTAATATCGAGCAATCGTGCAAGAGTGATATGAGGCATAAATTGTTTTTCATCAGGAGCTAATTTCAAGTAGCTCCGGATTTTTTGCATCTGTTCGTGTAAAAGATTAAGAGTTTCACAAGACTCAATGCTGACAACAAGGGAATGGGGAGCATTTTCTGAACCAAAAACTTTGAAACCTCTAGTTTTTAGTGCAAAAGGTGGAAGTTTTATTGCTTCAAAGGCACGAATAATCTCATCTGTCACGGAGTTCTCAACTTCACCAAAAAAAGATAAAGTAATGTGAAAGTTTTGCGGGTTAATCCACTGTGCATTTGGCAAGCCATTTTGTAGCGATATGAGAGCGTTCGTTGTTTCTTGTGGAATCTGAAGTGCACTAAACAAACGTTGCATGGTATCTCCTTTATAATGAGAAAACATCACTATGAGTGCAATGATGTATAAATTAATAGTGGATCGCACCACTAGGAATGGGGCAATCGTAGAGAAAAAGAATAGCTAAAAAATGGCTTCCATAATTATGAATTTAAGATAGTCTTCATACTTCCAACAAAAGGAAATTTGATGGACTTCTAATTATGGGATCATCTTTTACATTTGTTAGAAGTAGATTCTAAGCTCCTTTAGTATATTTCTATAAACATTTGAGTATGCGTGCTAAGTGTGGCAAGAGCCATAACGATTAAGTATTCAAATTGGTTAAATCTCTGGGAGAAAAGAAACTTAAACAGATATTACATACAACACAACGATTACAAGCATTTGTGCTTACAATAACCATCACGCCAATATAAACGGAATATGAATTACTGATATCCTTGAGAGAAAAGAAGGAAGCCAATTAAAGTAATTATGGCAGGAAGTCTCTTTTTATCTCAGGGGTGATCATGCTGCTTTTTTTAGTAAGAAGCTTTAGTGCTCTTCTCCAAATTTATTATTGATAAGCTTTTCAAGAGCATCGAGTGCATCCCTTGCTTCAGGTCCTGAAACGCGTATAGTCAGGTTACAACCGGGTGAAGCTGCTAACATCATAAGACCCATAATCGATGAACCACCAACGATTTTTCCATCCTTTTCAACTTCAACAATGGCGTTGAAATTGTCAACAGTTTGTACAAATTTTGCAGAAGCACGAGCGTGCAACCCACGTTTATTACAGATATTAAAATGGCGACTTAATATAATACATGGAAGAGTATCTTTGGAAAGCATCGGTAGTTTCATTATCCGCTATGAAGTCATACTTGGTACATTAATATATTTACGCCCTGCTTCTTGCGCTATTCTTAAAGCTTCTGATAATGAAATATCAGGACATTGCCGAATAGAAATCAGTTTAATGAGCATGGGAAGATTAACACCCGCAATCATTTCAACACGTCCTTTTTCAATAGCAGGAATAGCTATATTTGATGGTGTTCCACCGAACACGTCTGTTAATATGATTACGCCATGATTGGTATCTGTAGAGGAAATTGCAGCTATAATATCACCTTGGCGCTGATCTATGTCATCATCAGGATAGACGCAAACCGTTGCGAACTTCTCTTGTGTTCCAACAACATGTTCTACAGCATGCAAAAATTCAACAGCCAACTCACCGTGCGTTACAAGCACGAGTCCAATCATGTTACAAAAACTCCTGTTAACTAAAGATCCAACCATAGGGTGGAAAGACTATTCTACAGGGCTTTGCCGTGCTGCCAAGAAAAATTTTCAAAAAAAGGCAAAAATAATGGTTTTTTCCCCTTTAGAAAAAAATTAGACAGATTTAGACCACACTTTTCTAAAAAAGAATGCTTCAATAGCTTGACAAATGGCTGTGCAATCTGCTTCGTGAAGGCTGGGAAGTTTTAAAAGAGGAATATGCAGATCTGCGAATTTAAAAGTCTGATTCGTGGAGAAGCGTTCGTATTCAGGACCGAGAAGAATAACGCAGTCAATAGTTGTTTGTTTTTCAAACTCTATTGTATAGAGGCCAACACCACGAATCTCGATACCACCCTGCAAACCTTCTGGAGTATATCCACGGAGTTTCCCATTTTCCACACAGAGCATTGTATAATCATCACTGATAAGCTTCGCTTCACGTTTTGACCACCCTGCACGATCGAGCAAAGAAAGGGTGAGGGTTGATTTTCCTGAACCAGATGGACCTATAATTAATAGCCCCTTCCCTCCAAGTTGGAGACAATTTGCATGGAGTATTTCATTTTTCGTTGTCATGCCTTTTGCTTTGGGTAAAGAGTTTACTTAGCGAAGGGAAGTACAATAATAAAACGTGCACCAGTTTTACTATTTTCGAGTTTGGGGTCAACAATATTTTCAGCTGTAATTGTTCCATTGTGAGCTTCGATAATTTGCCGACTAATAGAAAGGCCGAGTCCTGAGTTTTGTCCAAATGTATCTTCGTTTGGTCGATCCGTATAGAAGCGTTCAAAAATACGTTCAATATTCTCTGAACGAATACCAGGGCCATTATCTTCAATGGTTAAGGTGAGAGTTGAAGCATTACTCTTCATAGTTATACAAATTTTGCCGTTATCATGGGGAATGAAGGATCGTGCATTTTCAATGAGATTGGAAATCACTTGCCCCAAACGGAGTTCATGCCCCAATACAAGGTAAGCTTTTCCATGAGGACGTGGAACAATATTAAGGCTGATATCGATAGTTTGCGTATTACGGTATACTTCTTGAACAGCATGAACAAGACTTTCCAAAAGCAATGTCATATCAACAATCTGAGCGGTTTCACGAGCAAGCTCTGCATCGAGCCGAGAAGCATCAGAAATATCAGTAATCAAACGGTCAAGACGACGCACATCATGTTGAATAATTTCAAACAATTGTTCCTGCGCTTCTTCATTTTTAGCCAGAGGGATTGTTTCAACAGCACTACGCAAGGAGGTAAGAGGGTTTTTTAATTCGTGGCTCACATCAGCAGCAAAGCGTTCAATGGCTTCAATGCGCATGTAAAGGGCATTAGTCATATCCCGAATAGAGGCCGAAAGATGGCCGATTTCATCCTCACGCATTGAAAAATCAGGAATTTCTACGCGCTTATTATTGCCATTGCGTACACGGTTGGCAGAGGCAGACAATTTGCTCAATGGATGTGCAATCGTATGGGCTAAAAATAGGGAAAGTATTAAAAGCACACTTCCGACAACGGCAAAGACTTTAAAAATGACCAGTCTTTCGCCTTTTACAATGTTATCAATATCTGAACCGGTGGTTGAAAGAAGAAGCGCACCCACCACGGCGCGATAGCGCTGAACAGGCACTGCAACAGAAACGATTAATTGACCTTGTCTGTTGCGTCGTTTAGCAGTAGCAAGAGATCCATTGAGTGCTCGGTAAACTTCTGGATAAGCAATGTTCTGGCTTTTTATTTGCTTCCTATTAATGGTAATATCATTACCGTAAAATATGCTTGAAAACCATAAAGTGAGGCGTTCCCAAAGGGTTTTTTTAATTTTAAGAGGGGGTAAATCATAGCTGAAAACTTCACCGCTAGAGTAAAGAACGCGCGAATCAAGAAGTAAAGTAGCATCACGATCATAGATACGTGCTCTTGTCGTTTGGGGTGTGATGAGGCGCCGTAAAAGAGGAGCAACTTGTTCAGGATTAATGGGAAAATCCCAAGAGTCGGTTGATTGAGGTGCAGGTGTAACGCTTTCTCCAGCTTGTAATTCCAAAAGTTTTTGGGGGTCTATGAGAATAGAATTTGTATCTATCGTTGCAGAGGCTGCAATGGCTCCAGCAATAATTTTTCCTTGGATGCATAAGCTTTTTATTTTCGCTTCAATTAAACCATCACGAAATTGATTAAGATATAAAATGCCTGTAACCAGAATAGCAAGGGCAGCAAGATTTAAAATGACGATGCGACGTGTAAGACTGGAAAAAAGCAATTGTCTGAGGAGACGTTGTACCCTAAGATACCAATGCACAAACATAGGAAATAATGTCAAGAGTATTCCATTTGGCGTTGTATTTCGTAAAGTTTCCGGTTGAGTGTTTTTTGTCATCGATTTGATCGCCATTCAAATTTTTGCGACAAAATAGCTTCATACCTCGTGGAAACGATAACCAACACCGTAAAGTGTTTCAATCATTGCAAAATCATCATCCACTTGTTTAAACTTTTTACGCAGACGCTTAATGTGACTATCAATGGTACGGTCATCTACATAGACTTGATCACTATAAGCAGCATCCATCAAAGCATCACGACTTTTCACAACTCCTGGTCTTTGTGCTAAGGTTTGTAGAATCAAGAATTCAGTAACAGTCAAGATAACAGGTTTATCTTTCCATGTACAGGTATGACGTTCTTGATCCATCACAAGATCTCCACGTTTGAGAGAAGAGGTAGGCGAGGCTCCTGTTGCAAGCGGTTGGTTACGAGCGCTGGAACGACGTAAAATAGCTTTTACCCGTTCAATAAGAAGACGTTGAGAAAAAGGTTTGGTAATAAAGTCGTCGGCCCCCATTTTGAGACCAAACAGTTCATCAATTTCATCATCTTTAGACGTAAGAAAAATAACTGGAATATCAGATTTTTGACGCAATCGGCGCAAAAGTTCCATCCCATCCATTCGAGGCATTTTAATATCAAAAATAGCTAAGTGTGGGGGATGCAGCGTTAGACCTTTGAGTGCAGATGCTCCATCTGTATAGCTTTCAACTCGATAACCTTCTGTCTCAAGTGCAAAAGATAGAGATGTCAAAATATTGCGGTCATCATCAACAAGTACAATCGTTTGCGTGATTGTTGGAGTATCTTTCATGACTTTTTAGACCTTTCTATTGCTATGGAAGCAAATTAACCCACGCTATTTATATGGGAGTTCACATTTTTTTTGCAAAACAAATATGATACAAATTGTAACTAAGGAAAAAACTTTTCATCTTTACGGTAACCGATTGTTTTATCTCTGCAATTCTATAACGTTTTTGTGCACATTAAGATCCATTTGCGTAGGAAAAACTTTCATAGAGGCGTTTTTTATCAAAGTCTATCGTTATCTCTGTTTCAGATCTATTGTTATCCCTGTCCCATAATTGAACAGATTTGTTTTTGATCGTTGAAGTTTAGAAAATCCCCCTTATCTGTTTTAAGAGCAGAGATAAAGAGGATGGTGATATATGCAAAGATTTATATCCACTTGCACGAAAGGAGGTCATAATGGGATTTTTTAATTTTGTTAAAACAGTTGGCGAAAAGCTTGGTATTGGGGATCATGAACCGAAAGAAAAAGATTTTAAGGCGGCATTCGATAATTTTCAACTTGACACAGAAAAAGTGAATATTCAGGTTGAAAATGGCAAAGCTGTTTTGAGTGGTGAGGTTCCAGATCGGGAAACACTTGAAAAAGCACTTTTGGTTGTCGGTAATTCGCAGGGTATTTCTTCTGTTGATGTTGATCAATTAAAAATTGCAGATACTACATCTATGAAAGCCTCTCGCTTCTATGAAGTGAAATCTGGCGATAATCTTTGGAAAATTGCTGAAGAAGTTTATGGAAAAGGGCAAGGTGCTAAAAACACATTTATTTTTGAAGCTAATAAACCTATGTTGAAATCGCCCGATAAAATTTACCCTGGACAAGTTTTGCGTATTCCTAAAATTGACCACGCCTAATCAAAAAGAAGAGAGGTCTTTTGCTTTTTTACAGTGTGTTTTGCACCACTAAACAAAAATAAGAAGCGTGAGATTTTCCGCACGCTTCGACCGGATGGTAATGAAAGTTTAGTGAGGGGGAGTTGATTTGGAAGGTGGTGTTATTGCCATAGCGTTTACAGAGAAGTCAACATCAATTGTTCCCGCCTTTTCAAACGTCAATTTTGCACTGACTTTATCACCTAGCTTGAATGGTTGTGAAAGCCCCATGAACATGATATGATCACCACCAGGTTTAAGTGTAATTTCGCCATTACCAGGAATTTCGATGCCATTGTGCATTTTTTCCATTTTCATGATATCGTTAACGACTGCCATAGAGTGGATTTCTGTTGATTGTACACCAGCTGTCGAAACAGAAACCAAACGGTCTGGGGTATTGCTGTGATTAATAATGTAGAGATAACCACTACTCATTTTTATGCCGCTAGGTGTCGCGCGCGTCCAGGGATGAAGGATTTCTATGTCACCAAGTTTATATTGTTGAGCGGCTGCGGGTAAGGTTGTGCAAGCAAAGAGAAGAGCCCACACGACATTTGTGATAATTTTTTTGAGTGGGTATTGTACGTAAACTGAACCTTTAGATATAAGATCCTTTGTTTTCTCAACAATCACTGTCATCATTGATTTACCCTCCTTGTGTTATACTCTTTTTTGAGAACTTTTCCCCATTTTAGCAGAGTTTTTATTTAAAATAAAAGAAAGAATTTCTGGAGTTATCTTGATTGGAATGTGAGGATAGAGGAACAGACCTTTTGTTTTTTTAGGAAGGTGATATGGTCTGAAATGACAGTGTGCTTAAAGGCGGATAGTTTGTTCTTAATATATTGGCAAATTTAAGAAGTATACAAGTAAGCAGAAGGTCATTTTGGATGCATTCAAAGCACAATTTTAAACAGCAATGAATTATGAGGTAGTGAGCAGCAGAGCTGTTAAGAGTGGATTGACAGATAATATCTTCACAAATATTAGCATTTAGTAAGTTTAGACTTAACTCTATAAGTAATCTATGTAAGAAACATTGCGTTCGTTAACTATATGAAGATAGAGCGTTCATGAGAGGTTTGGGTAAGGAAAGCTGTAACATGCGTGGTATAAGCTGCTCGCGATTGAGCACTATTTTTAAAGATCTTTCACGTGAATACCTCATGTGACCATGAGAGATCAAGGAAGAGATGTGCAATCATTATCTTTATTGTCTCAATTTTTACAGGTTGATATGTTTACAAGAATGCAGGAAAGATATGCTATAATATCCGTATCTTTAATAAATATGGTGATTGCGCGTAAGTAGAATGCTTATTTTAAAAGAAAAATTTCATTTTGGGAATGTTTCTCTCATTATTCTCTTGTAGCAATAAGAGCCTGTTCTTATATACGAAGCAGCAAAACTTGTTGCGACTGGCAGCTTATTGTTTGTGTAACTTGAAATGAGAAGCAGTTTTTAAGTGTTATTAAGGAGCTGTCTTAGGAAGATGCTTGATGAAGGTTGAGATAGCTTGCTGAATGGAGATTATGAATATGGCAAAAGTAATTGGTATTGATTTGGGGACAACGAACTCTTGTGTTGCTGTTATGGATGGCAAAAACGCAAAGGTTATTGAAAATTCAGAAGGAGCACGGACGACACCTTCTGTTGTTGCTTTTACTGATGGGGGGGAGCGCCTTGTTGGACAGCCTGCTAAACGGCAAGCAGTTACGAACCCTGAAGGGACGATTTTTGCAGTTAAACGTTTGATTGGGCGCCGTTTTGACGATCCTATGGTAGAAAAAGATAAAGCGCTTGTGCCTTATAAAATTGTTAAAGGCGACAATGGTGATGCATGGGTTGAAGAAGCGAGTAAGAAATATTCTCCGTCGCAAATTTCAGCTATGATTTTGCAAAAGATGAAAGAAACAGCTGAGTCTTATCTTGGTGAAAAGGTTGAGCAAGCCGTTATTACGGTTCCTGCTTATTTTAATGATGCACAACGTCAGGCTACTAAAGATGCAGGTAAAATTGCAGGGCTTGAAGTTTTGCGTATTATTAATGAGCCGACAGCTGCTGCTTTAGCATATGGTTTGGATAAGAAAGATGGAAAAACGATTGCTGTTTACGACCTTGGTGGCGGTACATTCGATATTTCTGTGCTTGAAATTGGAGATGGCGTTTTTGAAGTTAAGTCCACCAATGGAGATACGTTTTTAGGTGGTGAAGACTTTGACATGCGTTTGGTCGGTTATTTTGCAGATGAGTTCAAGAAAGAACAAGGAATTGATCTGAAAAACGATAAACTGGCTTTGCAGCGCTTAAAAGAAGCGGCTGAAAAAGCAAAGATTGAACTTTCTTCTTCACAGCAAACGGAAATTAATTTACCTTTTATCACAGCAGATCAATCTGGTCCTAAACACTTAACGATGAAATTGACTCGGGCAAAGTTTGAATCTCTCGTTGATGATTTGGTGCAGCGTACTATCGAGCCTTGTAAAGCTGCACTGAAAGATGCAGGATTGAAAGCTGGTGAGATTGACGAAGTTGTTTTAGTGGGTGGTATGACGCGTATGCCCAAGATTCAGGAAGTTGTGCAAAGCTTCTTCGGCAAGGATCCACACAAAGGTGTTAATCCTGATGAAGTTGTTGCGATGGGGGCTGCCATTCAGGGGGGTGTTTTACAAGGCGATGTAAAAGACGTGTTGTTGTTGGATGTAACGCCTTTGTCTTTGGGTATTGAAACGTTGGGTGGAGTGTTTACACGTCTTATTGAACGCAATACCACTATTCCAACTAAAAAATCGCAAGTTTTTTCAACAGCTGATGACAATCAGAATGCTGTGACTATTCGTGTTTTCCAAGGTGAACGCGAAATGGCTAATGATAACAAGTTACTCGCCCAATTTGATCTCGTTGGTATTCCACCAGCACCGCGTGGTGTACCTCAGATTGAGGTTACTTTTGATATTGATGCGAATGGTATTGTAAATGTTTCGGCCAAGGATAAAGGAACCGGTAAAGAACATCAAATACGTATTCAGGCATCAGGTGGTTTAAGTGACGCTGACATCGAAAAAATGGTAAAAGATGCAGAAGAACATGCAGCTGAGGACAAAAAACGTCGTGAAGGTGTTGAGGTCAAAAACCAAGCAGAATCACTTATTCATTCAACTGAAAAGTCACTTACGGAGTATGGTGATAAGGTATCAGCTGAAGAGAAAGAACAGATTGAAACAGCAATATCTGATTTGAAGGCTGCGCTTGAGGGCTCTGATACCGGAGAGGTAACAGCAAAAATGCAGAAATTAGCAGAAGTTAGTATGAAGCTCGGACAGGCTATGTATGAAGCTTCGCAAGCAGAAACAGCCAACACTGAAACAGATACAAAGAATGATGATGTTGTTGATGCTGATTTTGAAGAAATTAATGATAAGAAGAAATAAGTGTAGCAACTGTGTTGAGTAGTTAATAAACCCAGCCTTTGAGAGAGAGGGATGGGTTTATTATTTGAGATGAGTTGCAACTTTGTTGCTAAAAATATAAGTTGAAAATGAATGTTATCCATGAAGATGGATGACAAAAAATTATCAGGAATACATGATGAAGGTTGATTATTATGAAATTCTTGGCGTAACTCGCGAATGCGATGATAAAAAGTTGAAGTCTGCTTTTCGTAAGTTGGCAATGCAATATCATCCTGATCGCAATGCGGGGAATAAAGAGGCAGAACGGAAATTCAAAGAAATTGGCGAGGCTTATGAAGTTCTCAAAGATCCTCAGAAGCGGGCTGCTTATGACCGATTTGGCCATGCAGCTTTTGAAGGCGGCAACCAAGGAGGTGCAAATCCTTTTGGCGGTTTTTCTGGTGGTGGATTTGCTGATATTTTCGAAGATTTTTTTGGTGAAATTATGGGAGGGATGCACCGTAAGCGCAATGATGGCCGTGAGCGTGGTGCGGATCTGAGTTATAATATGGAAGTGACCTTGGAAGAGGCCTTTTCAGGAAAAACCGCACAAATTAATATTCCGAGTTCTGTTACTTGCGATGTTTGTGAAGGGTCAGGGGCGAAAAAGGGCTCTAAACCACAAGTTTGTGGAACGTGTCATGGAACGGGACGTGTACGTGCTGCACAAGGTTTCTTTTCCATAGAACGAACATGCCCTACATGTCATGGACGTGGCGAAAATATTACCGATCCATGCCCAAAATGTCAGGGGACAAGACGGGTGGAAAAAAACCGTTCACTGAGCGTAAATATTCCAGCTGGTGTTGAAGATGGCACGCGTATTCGTCTTTCTGGTGAGGGAGATGCTGGTATTCGTGGTGGTCCTAGCGGTGATCTTTATATTTTTCTTTCCGTTAAACCGCATGAGTTTTTTCAGCGAGAAGGAGCGGATCTTCATTGTCGCGTTCCTATTTCGATGGTGACAGCTGCTTTAGGAGGTGAATTTGAGGTTTCTGACCTTAATGGTATCAAAGCGCGTGTTAAAGTTCCAGAAGGTACACAAAATGGACGTCAGTTTCGCCTTAAAGAAAAAGGGATGCCTATGTTACGTCGTCAGCAAGCAAGGGGTGATCTCTATATTCATATCACTATTGAAACACCGCAGAAATTAACGCGAGAGCAACGCGAGTTGTTGCAAAAATTTGAGAAGCTTTCAAATCACGAAAATTCACCACAATCGCATGGCTTTTTTTCACGCATGAGAGAGTTTTTTGAGAATATTTCCGATCAAAATTAGTGAGTGCTTATCAGAGTGAATGTAGAGAGAGCCTTTGAAAGGTTATTTTAATTAAAGCTCCTCTTACATCACAATCTTTGGAAGAGTTAACATACTTCTTACGTGAAAAAAAGGGGGAATTTATTGGTTATTGTAGAGTGAGTTCTGGTTGCTTGTGAGTTTCTACCTTTTATTTCATATATTCTATGAGAAAACCTTGTTTCGAGCGTCTCATCTATGACATTTGAACAACAACTTATCTAGGCGCCAATATATTGACTATACTGACAATATCTCTGGGGTTACTATAACTATACTCTATGTATGCAAAGTTTTTTGTGATTTTTTTCCTAAAAAGCTGCCTTTTTCTGAGCTTTGTAATCAAGCTGCCGTTTAAAGGAAAACTGTAAAATCGTTCAGTTGAAGACATGAAATAGAAAAAGCAGAGTTCAAGCGTATCTTAGAATTTTTTAATGAAATATTTTAGAATATTTGCAGCGGTTATCTCTTGTAGATAAGTTCCAGAGATATTTTTATACGAATTTATGTAATACATGTTCATGTGAAGGGGCGTAAGGGAATAATGCTTTTGTTGTTTCAGGAGGAATGATACCCATCTCTCCGCCCATTTTTATCTTTTTAGGCAATGAATACTTACAAATTAACAGGCTATATGTGTTTCTTTAAGTTAACAGAAATGATAGTTTTTATTTCTGATATTTTTAACTGAAAAAGGGGGTTTTACGGTTCGTTTCTTATCTTATACTTTGTAATGTCAAAAACATTCATTTTGGGTGTTGGACAATGTGATTTTGCTAAAAGTTTTTTAATATGCCTCTGTTTTAACAAGTATGGCGGTGAATTATTCAATTGGTATTTTCTGATTGCCATGATTGGAAAAAATATAAAATTTTAGCTCAAAAACTGTAAGAGATATCTGCGACAGAGTTATCTTTTATATTGAGAATATGGTGGTCAATTTCACCATTATAAAAAATTTATTTTCTCTTATAAATCAATAGTTGTATATATCTATATTCATTGTTAAAGGTCTTATTATAGGATAAAATTAGTCAGTTGGATGTACGACGTGGCTTAAAAATTCTTATAAATCCTGTTTCTAAATTTTATACATAAGGTCATAAAATAATGACATTTTGTACACCTATTCAATTCTTCGATGCCAGTTTTGTAAAGAAGGTGGTTTTGTTTCATCTCGTTATTACTTTGGTTATAACTTAAAGGAATTGAAAATATTCAAGGGGGGAGTGGATAGGGTAAAATTTGTTTTTACTTTTTCTAAACTCCACTAAAAGAGATAGTAAAAAGTAATGAGGAGGCTCTTTTAATGGATGATATTGAAAACAGTGCAGCAGATGTTTTTGAAAAACAAGCAGCATTTTTATCGTCTGCTTTACCCTATATGCAAAAATATGAAAATGAAACGGTCGTTGTAAAATATGGCGGTCATGCTATGGGTGATCCTGCTTTGGGGAGAGCATTTGCACGTGATATTGCTCTATTGAAGCAATCAGGAATTAACCCCGTTGTTGTTCATGGCGGGGGACCCCAAATTGCTGAAATTTTGATGAAAATGGGAATTGAATCACGGTTTGAAAATGGTTTACGTGTAACCGATGAGCGGATCGTTGAAGTAGTTGAAATGGTTTTGGCAGGCTCCATAAACAAGGAAATAGTTGCTCTCATCAACGCTGAGGGTGAATGGGCGATAGGATTGTGCGGCAAAGACGGCAATATGGTTTTTGCTGAAAAGGCTTATAAAACTGTAATTGATCCTGATTCGCATATTGAACGTGTTTTAGATTTAGGATTTGTTGGTGAACCTGTTGAAGTTGATCGCACATTGTTGGATCTTTTGGCATGTTCTGAAATGATCCCAATTCTTGCTCCTGTGGCTCCAGGTCGCGATGGCAAAACCTATAATATTAATGCTGATATTTTTGCTGGAGCCATTGCCGGTGCATTAGAGGCTAAACGCCTTTTGTTTCTCACAGATGTTCCTGGTGTCTTGGATAAACAGGGGAAACTTTTAAAGGAATTGACAATTTCTGAAGCTGAAAATCTCATCAAAAATGGCACAATTTCAGGGGGGATGATTCCAAAAGTAGAAACTTGTATAAAGGCTCTTCAAAATGGAGTAGAAGGTGTTGTCATTTTAAATGGTAAAACCCCCCATTCTGTTTTGTTAGAACTATTTACCGAACAAGGAGTTGGAACGCTTATTGTTTCATAAGATGTAGATAAAATTGGAGGAAAGAAACCTTTCATGGTTGATATAAAACAGTTGAAACGCCCGTTATTCAGCAAGCAGGAATTGGCATTATTTGCTGCGACAATATTGTGGGGTATTACCTTTTTAGTGATTCACATCGCGGTACGCTATAGCGGGCCTCTTTTCTTTGTTGGATTTCGTTTTATCGTTGCATCGCTTATGTGTGGGGTGATTTTTTGGCGTTCTATGAAAGGCGTAACAGTTTATGAAATTTTTGCCGGTATGGCGATTGGTTTAGGAATGTTTTTGGGTTATGCTTTGCAAGCCACGGGCCTTCAAACAATTATTAGTAGCCAGTCGGCCTTTATCACGGCGCTTTATGTTCCGATAGTACCAATATTGCAATGGATTGTTTTTAAAAAGCCACCTCGTTTAGCTTGTTGGATTGGTATTATTTTTGCTTTTATTGGGCTTGTACTTATTTCCGGACAAAAGCCAGGGAATGTTGATTTTTCAAAAGGTGAAATTTTAACTTTGTTAGGTGCCTTGGCAATTGCTGGAGAAGTTATACTCATCGGAATTTTTGCCAATAAGGTTGATAGTCGGCGTGTAACGATTATACAGTTATTTTTTAGTGGTCTTTTTTCGTTTTTTTGCATGCCTTTAATGGGCGAAAGTATTCCTGAATTTTCATGGATATGGCTGAGTATTGGTATAGGATTGGCATTGATGAGTGCGATCATTCAATTGGCGATGAATTGGGCACAAAAATCCGTTTCACCCACTCGCGCAACACTCATTTACGCAGGTGAACCTGTATGGGCTGGTATTGTTGGACGTTTAGCTGGTGAGCGCTTATCCCCTTTAGCTTTATTGGGAGGAGCACTCATCCTGATTGGAATTATTGTGGCTGAATTACAACCTTCACACTGGCGTAAAAAAGATAAAGTGATTGAAAAAATTGATTAACTTTGCATCTCTCTTTTTAAGATCTTATCCTATGATATTTTGATTTGAAGAACTTTCATTTTTGTTATTTTTTCATAAAAACTAAGGAGGTTCTCTTTTTTACTTTTAGGTAAGAAGGGGAAGAGATCTTTTAAAAATATGATCTCTTATCAAAAGATATTGCACCAGAGTGTATATTTCTAAAGTTTTGATAGTTGTGAGCAGATTAACTTGCTCCCATACTTTTTTGTAAAATTGATAAAAAAGCCGGTGATTGTGTGCAAATTGAAACAGCATTTTTTTCGAATCTTATCGCAAGTCTGAGCTATATATGCATTCCTCATATTATACGGGCATATGAGTAATGAAGACCAACAGATATGAAAAAGTTAAGAGCCTTTGAATAGTTTTAATCACTGGTATTGCGTTTAACGCACAAAAGCCTCATTTTTAGACTATAAAGAACGGTGTTTTAAAAAGCTTTTTTTGTTTGTATTTTTTGAAAGGTTCCCAAAGAAACATAATTGGTCTTTGCGTTTTGTGCTATTCTTTGCTAAATCGCCTCATATGACAAGAGATCGTAATCATATCCGTAATTTTTCCATCGTGGCGCACATTGATCATGGAAAGTCGACTTTGGCTGATCGTTTGATTCAAATGACAGGAGGGCTTGAGACACGAGAGATGAAAGAGCAAGTTCTCGACTCCATGGATATTGAGCGCGAACGTGGGATTACTATTAAAGCACAAACGGTCCGTTTGCATTATAAAGCAAAGGATGGTGAGAGTTATATTTTAAATCTTATTGATACACCTGGTCATGTGGATTTTGCTTATGAAGTTTCTCGGTCATTAGCAGCTTGTGAAGGCTCGCTGTTGGTGGTAGATGCGAGCCAAGGCGTTGAGGCACAAACTTTAGCAAATGTTTATCAAGCTATTGATAATTCTCATGAATTGGTTGTTGTCCTCAATAAAGTGGATCTTCCAGCAGCAGAACCTGAACGTGTTAAAGAGCAAATTGAAGATGTGATTGGCATCGATACCTCTGAAGCCGTGGAAATATCAGCAAAAACAGGTTTAGGTATTTCTGATGTTTTAGAAGCAATCGTTACACAGTTGCCCCCTCCACATACTGGTGAAGTGAACAAGCCTTTAAAAGCAATGTTGGTTGATAGCTGGTATGATGCATATCTTGGTGTTATCGTTTTGGTGCGAGTAATTGATGGTGTATTGAAAAAAGGTCAAACCATTCGCATGATGGGGACTGGGGCAAAATATCCGGTTGAACGGGTTGGGGTCTTTACACCCAAAATGGTTCAAGTGGATGAATTGGGACCTGGAGAGATTGGCTTTATAACCGCTTCTATCAAAGAAGTTGCTGATACACGAGTTGGTGATACCATTACGGAAGATCGTCGCCCTTGTGAAGAGGCGCTCTCTGGTTTTAAACCGGCCCAACCTGTTGTTTTTTGTGGACTTTTTCCAGTTGATGCGGCCGATTTTGAAGATTTACGTGCAGCTATGGGGAAGTTGCGCTTAAATGATGCAAGTTTTTCCTTTGAAATGGAAACATCAGCGGCTTTGGGTTTCGGCTTTCGTTGTGGTTTTTTAGGGCTTCTCCATTTGGAAATTATTCAAGAGCGATTAGAACGCGAGTTCAATTTAGATTTAATCGCGACAGCACCTTCGGTTGTTTATCGCATGAATATGAATGATGGTACTGTGAAAGAACTCCATAATCCGGCGGATATGCCTGATATTGTTAAAATTTCTTCTATCGAAGAACCATGGATTCGGGCTACAATAATGACTCCTGATAACTATCTTGGGTCAGTTTTAGAACTTTGCCAAGAACGGCGAGGGATACAGGTTAGTTTATCCTATGTTGGGACGCGCGCCATGGTGACATATGATTTGCCACTGAATGAAGTTGTTTTTGATTTTTATGATCGTTTGAAATCAATCTCAAAGGGTTATGCCTCCTTCGATTATCAGATGACCGATTATGCGGAGGGCGACTTAGTTAAAATGTCTATTTTGGTGAATGGGGAATCTATAGATGCATTGTCGATGCTTGTGCACCGTACTATTGCAGAAAAGCGCGGGCGTTCAATGTGTGAAAAACTGAAAGATCTTATTCCTCAGCATATGTTTCAAATTCCAGTCCAAGCAGCAATTGGCGGTAAAATCATTGCTCGTGAAACAATTCGTGCTTTGCGTAAAGATGTAACGGCGAAATGTTATGGGGGCGATGTCACGCGTAAGCGTAAACTTTTGGAAAAGCAAAAAGAAGGTAAAAAACGTATGCGCCAATTCGGAAAAGTAGAAATTCCACAGTCGGCGTTTATTCAAGCGCTCAAAATGAATAAATAATGAAAAAAGGGAGAATCCTCCCTTAATTGATTATGCTTTTGTATTTTTTTGATTGCTTAAGATTATTAAAAAGTGTTTTTAATCACGCAAAAGATCATTAATAGATGTTTTCTCTCGTGTTTTTTGATCAACACGTTTCACTATGACAGCACAGTAAAGGTTTGGACCTTGTTCACCGTTTGGTAGTGGTTTTCCGGGGAGAGATCCTGGAACAACAACACAATAGGCTGGCACTTCACCTATAAAAATTTCTCCCGTTGTACGATCAATAACTTTTGTGGATTTTCCAATAAAGACTCCCATTCCTAAAACAGCGCCTTCACGGATAATACAACCTTCAACGACTTCAGAACGTGCACCGATAAAACAATAATCTTCAATAATCGTTGGGTTTGCTTGTAGTGGTTCCAAAACACCTCCAATACCAACACCGCCAGAAAGATGGACATGTTTACCAATCTGTGCACAAGAACCCACAGTGGTCCATGTGTCAACCATTGTTCCCTCATCGATAAAGGCGCCAAGGTTTACAAAGGATGGCATTAAGATGACATTGGGAGCAATGTAGGCAGAATGACGTACAATTGCTCCAGGAACAGAACGGAAATTAGCTTTTTCAAAGTCATCTTCTTGCCAACCAGAAAATTTTGAAGGGACTTTATCCCACCAATATGTTCCATTTATTCCGCCAGAAATAATCTGCATAGGATTGAGTCGAAAAGAGAGAAGAACGGCTTTTTTTAACCATTGATGAACATGCCATTGTCCATTGTCTTGATGTTCCGCCACGCGGATTTCACCTTTATCGAGAAGGTTTAATATGTGTTCAACACTTTCGCGGATCTCACCTTTCGTCGTAGTATCGATAGATTCGCGGTTATCGAATGCCTTTTCAATAATCATTTCGAGTTGTGTGAGATGAGTCATGGCTAGAATTCCGTTAAACAAGTTGAAAGTTTCAAGATTTATTTCTTATGACCTACGCGAAGAAATGTATTCAGTCAATAAAACGGTTAGATAGCAAGATAAACGCATGAGAAAGGCTATAAAGAAAAAATGAAAAAAGAAAAAAAGAGTTGGTGTTCATTTCTCCATGCCAAGGAGGCAATACAACAGGTGTATGAAGTTTCTGATACACCACAAGTGCGTTCACCTACTTACCGTTTAGCTTATATCGATCAAGATTTTATGATGCGTCCAGAATTACGTTCACAACGTATTGGTCTTGAGTTTTTAAAACCAGAAATAGCTCTTCAGGAGTGTAATATTCAATCAACTGTTGTTTTATTTGGTGGTGCGCGTATTCCTGAATCTGGGCAAGCCGCATGGGCAGCAAAAAATGAGACACAAAAGAAAAATTTGCATGCTATGTCCCATTATTATGATGAAGCAAGAGAATTTGCGCGTTTGTGCTCACGTTATTCTGCAACTACAAAGTATCGCGAATTTGTAGTTATCACAGGGGGAGGACCTGGGATAATGGAAGCAGGAAATCGTGGTGCTGCTGATATTGGGGCACCAACGATTGGTTTGAATGTTGTCCTACCACATGAGCAAGAGCCAAATTCTTACGTGACTCCACATTTATGTTTTAATTTTCATTATTTAGGGATGCGTAAAATGCATTTTTTAATGCGGGCGAAGGCATTGGCAGTTTTCCCTGGGGGATTTGGTACTCTGGATGAATTATTTGAGACGTTAACTTTAATACAAACAGGGCGTATGAAACGGGTCCCGATTTTCTTGTTTGGCAAAGAGTTTTGGAACAATGTTATCAATTTTGATTATTTATCTGTGCAAGGTACGATTTCTCCTTCGGATGTTAATCTTATGACATTTGTCGATACAGCAGCGGAAGCTTTTGAACAAATTCGTTCCTTTTACAAGCTTCGTTAACTGCTTTTAGGAAAATGATTTTTAAAGGGTTGTTAATAGTCAACTTGTGTTAAATAGAGTCCTGAAGGAGGAGCAACCATACCACAGCGCGTACGATCTTTAGCAAGGAGAGCTGCTTCAAGATCGCTTATTGTCCAACGTCCAATACCAACTTCCATGAGGCTTCCTGCAAATGAACGGATTTGATGATGAAGAAAAGAGCGAGCCTGTGCATAAAGGAAAATTTCATCTCCATCTCTTTGAACATCCAAACGGTCAAGGGTGCGAATAGGGCTTTTGGCTTGGCAATGGGCTGAGCGGAAAGTGGTAAAATCATGTTGTCCTACAAGTTTTTGTGCAGCTTCATGCATGACTTCAGCATTGAGGGTTTTTGGTATCCACCATACGCGTTTAGCGCTTAGAGCTGGGGGTGAGCGGCGATTGAGAATTTTAAAAAGATAATGGCGTTTGATTGCAGAAAATCGTGCATCAAAGCTATCGGGAACATTTTCTACATTCAAAATCGAAATACTTTCCCCCTGTTTTTTCAAATGCGCATTGAGTGCATCGCATACAGTATGGGTGTGCCAGTTTTTTTCAAAATCAACATGTACAACTTGCCCTGTGGCGTGTACACCTGCATCAGTTCGTCCAGCTGTCGTGATGGTTAATTGTTGTCCACAGAAGCTAAAGATGGCTTGTTCAAGAGCTCCTTGTACAGTGCGCAGCTCTGCTTGGCGCTGCCAACCAGCATAATTTGAGCCATCATATTCAAGAGTGAGTTTAAAACGGGGCATATTAAAAAATAGCAGAAATATGAGCGCCTCGCAAAAATGTTGCGCTATCAAGAATTTTACCACCCGATCTTTGCAGATGAGTTATTTCAAGACGTCCTTGTCCGCAATGGATAATCAAAGAATCTGGTTCTATCCGACCAATTTCAAGTGAAGGACCTGTCATTAAATGACTTGCAAGAATTTTTACGCGCTCTTCTCGACCGCTGATATTCATGTTGCACCAGCAACCAGGAGAGGGAGAGAGTGCACGAATATGCTTCTGAATAAATTCTGCAGGTTTTGTCCAATCAATGCGTGTTTCTTCTTTTTTGATTTTAGAGGCATAGGTTATGCCTTCCTCTGATTGTGGGGTAAGTTTAAGCTGGCCATTTTCAAGAACTGATAGGGTTTCTACCATAAGCTCTGCCCCTATCTGTGAAAGCTTGTTTGAAAGTTCAAAGGTTGTCATGTTATCGGTGATGGGGGTAGAGCGGGAAAGAGCGATAGGCCCCGTATCTAGTCCTTCATCCATTTTCATAATCATGATCCCCGTTTCTTTATCGCCGGCCATAATTGCACGCTGAATAGGTGCAGCACCACGCCAGCGTGGTAAGAGTGAAGCGTGGGCATTAAAACAACCAAAACGGGGTGTTTCAAGAATAGCTTTCGGTAGGAGGAGACCATAGGCAACAACAACAGCAGCATCAACACAAAGTGCCGCAAATTGGGCTTGTTGTTCGGCTGTTTTAAGCGTTTGAGGCGTAAAGACAGGGATGGATTTTTCTTGCGCTGCACTTTGAACAGGTGAGGGAATAAGTTTAAGACCACGACGTCCTGCTGGGCGAGGGGGTTGGGTGTAAACAGCCACAATATCATGACCGGCATCTAACAAAGCATGTAAAATGGGAACAGAAAAATCAGGCGTTCCCATAAAACTCAATCGTAATGCCATTACAAAAGTGCTTCCTCTGTATTGTTTTCTTTTGCCCGCTTTTTAAATTTTCGTATCACCATATCGCGTTTAAGCTTCGAAATGTGATCAATAAAAAGGCAACCATTTAAATGGTCAATTTCATGTTGCAAGCACGTAGCTAGCAGGTCATCTGCTTCAATTTCCGTTTGCTTTCCTTCGCGATCTTGATAGCGCACACAGAGACGTTTAGGACGCTCAACTTCCGCAAAATACTCAGGAATGGAAAGGCAACCCTCTTTATAAGTACTGCGTTCATCTGAAAGCCATAAAATTTCAGGGTTGATAATAACAAGTGAATTTTTCGGAGTATCATTCCCAGATATATCTACAACCAACATACGCAGTGGTATGCCAATCTGAATAGCAGCAAGACCAACACCCTTGGCATGATACATGGTTTCCAGCATATCATCAGCAAGTTTCTGAACAGCTGAATCGACACGCTCGACAGGCTTGGACACTTCTCGTAAAATCGGATCAGGTAAAGTAACTAAAGATTTAATTGGCATAAGCGCAGATTAATCAATGGTTTGTTGTGGGTCAATATAGAATAACAGATTCTTGCGCTTTTTTACAGCAAGAGCGTTATATTACCTTTTATGTTTGATTCGTTTTCTTCTTTCATGCCCTTTGGTGAGTCTTTTGCTCAATGGGTGTTTATACTTTTATTTGTACTTGTTTGCTTGGCATTTTTTATGCTGATACGATCTCATCGAAACAAGGCACTTTTGGAAAGTGAAATTGCTGAACGCGCTCGTGAGGCACAAATGCAGATGGACATATTGCTGAAAACACAAGCTGAAATGCAAGGGCGGATGCAGACTATGGCAGAAATTTTTGGTCAGAGGCAGGCTGAATTGAATAAGTCACTCAGTGAGCAACTCAATGGGATGACAGCTAATTTGGGTCAAACGCTTCAGGTACAGACCAAATCTACCTATGAAAATTTGAATCGTTTACAAGAGCGTTTAGCTGTAATTGATGCTGCGCAAAATAATATTCAATCGCTTACGGGACAGGTTGTTCAATTACAGTCTATTTTAAGCAATAAGCAGACGCGTGGTACTTTTGGTCAGGGGAGGATGGAAGCAATTATTGCCGATGCCTTACCAGCGAATGCCTATGCGTTCCAAGCGACTCTTTCAAATGGAAAGCGACCAGATTGTCTCATTCATATGCCTAATAAAGCTCCTTCTCTTGTTGTTGATGCTAAATTTCCTTTGGAGGCTTGGAATGCGATGCATAAGGCAGCGTCACCTCAAGAGCGTCAGGAGGCAGCACGTCAGTTTCGTACTGATATGGATGTTCATATTCGCGACATTGCACAAAAATATTTAATTCCTGGAGAAACACATGACACCGCTTTTCTTTTTGTGCCATCGGAATCCATTTTTGCAACAATCTATGAAGATTTTGAGCCATTAGTACAAAAAGCTAATCGGGCGCATGTGATTATTGTATCGCCATCTTTGTTGATGCTATCTATTCAGGTTGTACAAACTATTATGAAAGATGCACGAATGCGTGAGCAAGCGCATTTGATCCAGTCAGAAGTAGCAAAATTGATGGAAGATTTTGAACGAATGGATACGCGTGTTCGCGCTTTACAGAAGCATTTTTATAAAGTGGGTGAAGATATTGAAGGGATTTTAACATCATCTTCTAAAATTATGAAAAGGGCTAATCGTATTGAAGCTTTTGAATTAAAAGAAAAGGATTCTATGCCAACACAAATGACCGCTCCTTCTGTTCAGTCTCAAACATTGCGTTTGGTTGATGAAGAGTGAAATAAGGCACTTAATACAACAAGTGTTCTTTATTGATTAGTAATAATTTTTTAGTATTCATATCTCATTGCTTTCTTAATGAGAGGAAGAAAGAATATGCGACACCTTTTGTTTTTTTTGGCATTGGTGTTTCTGTTAGGGGGATGCACAACAAGTCGCCCCCTGTATACAAACAATGCTTGCGCCATTTTAGCACAAAAAAATGGTTTTTTTGATAATTGGGGAAAGGCTTCTAAACGCGCAGAAATGCGCTACGGGATTCCCATGTCTATTATTCTTGCAACCATTAAGATGGAATCAAATTTTCGTCATAATGCACGTCCTCCACGCAAAAAACTGTTTGGTTTTATTCCATGGAAACGTCGGTCGACAGCATATGGTTATTCTCAAGCGCTTGATAATACATGGGCAGCGTATCTCCGTTCCACAGGAAGATCTTTCGCACGACGTACCAGTTTTGCAGATGCCGCTGATTTTGTTGCTTGGTATCATCGCCAAAGTGTTCAACGTAATGGTGTGAGATTTAATGATGCCTATAGCCTTTATTTAAATTATCATATGGGTCATGGTGCTTATGCACGCAGTGGAGGGTATGTCTCTGCAGCACTTGCACAAGCGGCAGAGCGTATGGCAATCCTGTCTAGACACTACGAACAGCAATTAAGGACATGTGGGTGGCGTTAGAAAGAGGTATTCTATTCTAAATCAAGGATTGGATTGGTTTTAAAATTAATAAGAATGCAGGATTTCCTATGAATCGAATGGGCATATGTGATTTTTCTGGTGGCAACATTTAAGATATCGAGGCAACAGGAACCTTTGTGATACATTTGAGAACATCATGTACAGGATTTTTCATAAAGATCTTTGTTAAAGAAAGAAGCAATATAAAATATAAAGAGATAAAAAGTTTAATGGCGAAATATTTTAAATAGCACCGCTCAGTAAAGATTTTTCTTCGCAAAATCATACTTTGTATGAGGACAAAACAGATAGCGGTTTCTTAAAAAAATTGATGATATGTAAGTAGAATAGCGCAAAGTTAAGCACGATGGTATTTTTTTGAAAAAAGTGATACTCTTAAAGAAAAGAGATTTTTTCAATTTTTTCATAAAAAACTCATTGCCATACCTTGTCGGGCAGGACTGATAGGGTCATAAAGATACTTCAGTTGCTTTTTGTAAAACAGGTTAGTGTAGAGTTACAATTTGTAGTTCATGTTCGTTGGCACCTGCAAGAGCAATGGAGCGCTCGTCAGACAAAATGATCGGATAACCTGTTTCACCAAAGAGCGCCCATATTGTAATGCCTGGGGTCATTGGTGGAAGATCTGGAAAGTTTTTAGCCAGATCATCTGTACAAACTTTTTTTAAATAAGCAATCTGCCCCATTTCAGAATGGGGCACGTCTTGCAATGAAAAGTTTTGTTTATGCTCTCCCATTTCATTATTCCTTTACGCATTAACTTTTATGACTCACCACTACTAACTTTAATTGGAATCTGCTTCGTCTGTTTTTTTAATTTTGGTTGGTGTAGGTTAATTGATAAGAGACCATTTTTCAACTCAGCATTTGTTACCTGCATTCCATCCGCGAGAAGAAAGGTACGTTGGAATTGGCGCGCCGCTATACCACGATATAAATATTGGTGATTTTGACTGTTTGTTTGTTTACCATGGATGATCAGTTGATTGCCATCTAATAAAATACTGAGATTATTGATTTTAAATCCGGCAACAGCCAAAGTGATGCGTATATGGTTGGCATCATCATTTTTGTGCAAACGCTCTATGTTATAGGCTGGATAGCTCTCATCAGCCTTACTAATACGTTGCAATATTTTCTCCACCGCTTCAAATCCTAAAAGAAGGGGATTGGAGAAAGGCGTCACATGTGTCATTGTGAATGTCCTCTTCAAAGCGGCTAATTGATCAAGCTCTAAAAAAAGCGTTTGTTACATTCCTCTCATATGGCAAGCGTAAGAGGTAACTTCAAGAGAGAAGATAAGAGAGTTCAATGAGTCAAAGAACAACTAAATTGTCAAAGACGCAAAAATCTTTTGAAATGTTGTATAGTGAAGACGAAATAGAAGAAATCTTTCGTCGTTTTTCTATTCAACGCCCTACCCCTAAGAGTGATCTTATCTACACCAATGCTTTTACTCTTTTGGTTGCAGTTGTTCTTTCAGCTCAAGCGACAGATGCGAGTGTTAATAGAGCAACAAAAGAATTATTTCGTCTTGCTGATAAACCGGAAAAAATGATTGCGTTGGGAGAAGAAGAAATTGCACGTTACATCCGTGCAATTGGTCTCTGGCGAGCAAAAGCGCGCAATGTTTATGCACTTTGCAACTTTTTAATTAATCAATATGGTGGTCAAGTGCCTGATAATCGTGAAGCCCTTATGGCACTTCCTGGTGTAGGGCGTAAAACGGCGAATGTTGTTTTAAATGTTGCTTTTGGTCAGCCTACGATGGCGGTGGACACACATATTTTTCGTCTTGGAAACCGTCTTGGTTTGGCACCCGGAAAAACACCAGAGATTGTCGAAGAAAAGTTGCTAAAGATTATACCGGTTGGTTATCTTCGTCATGCGCATCATTGGCTTATTTTACATGGGCGTTATATTTGCCAAGCACGTAAAGTACAATGTAGGCAATGTATTATTGCTGATCTGTGTAAAGCAGTCATCAAAACAAATGCAATTCCAGCACCTTTGATTGAAGTTCAAGGCAATGGAGCTCCAATTTTTTTTTGATACGGACTTGCTATTTTGTGTATAGTGGCTTATGGAAACACTGTTAGAACCGCCCGGCAGGGCATGCCGTGGCTGTTTAGGTGCTTGTTCAAGCGTTGGTCCGCTTGAATGAATAAATCCGCTTTAATGAATATAATGTATGGAGTAGCAAAATGCCCAAGATGAAGACCAAATCATCCGCTAAAAAGCGGTTTAAAATCACTGCGTCAGGCAAAGTAAAGGTAGCAGCTGCAGGCAAACGCCACGGCATGATTAAGCGTTCGAATAAATTTATTCGTGACGCGCGTGGAACGATGGTTTTGTGTGAACAAGATGCTCAAAAAGTTGTTCAGTATTATTTGCCAAATGGTTTATAAACCTTGCGCTTTTGATTTTTAGGAGAATATTACATGGCACGTGTAAAAAGAGGTGTGACGGCACACGCTAAACACAAGAAGGTTCTTAAACAGGCTGAAGGTTTTTACGGTCGTCGTAAAAATACTATTCGTGCGGCTAAAGCAGCCGTTGATCGCTCAAAACAGTACGCATATCGTGATCGCAAAAATAGAAAACGGACTTTCCGTGCTTTGTGGATTCAGAGAATTAATGCAGCTGTTCGTGCAGAAGGCTTAACATATGGGCGCTTTATTGATGGTTTATCGAAAGCAGGTATTGAGGTTGATCGTAAGGTTCTTTCAGATATAGCAATTCATGAAGCAGCGGCATTTTCTGCTTTAGTAGCTTCGGCAAAGAAGGCTTTAGAGTATTTGAAAGATACAACACCTAATGCTTTTGAGGGTGCTGTCAAATAAGCCAGTCGTGTTCTCTTAAAGCATTCATTTATTCGGGATCCCGTACTGGTTGTTACTAGTGCGGGCTTTTTTCTATTCAAAAAATAGGCAAAAATATGAGCGATATTGAGCGTTTGGAACAAGAAATTTGTTTAGCTTTAGAAGCAGCTAATGATGAACAGGCACTCGAAATAGTGCGTATTGCGGCATTAGGTAAAAAAGGCAGTATCTCTGAAAAATTAAAAACATTAGGAAAAATGAATGCTGAAGAACGCCAAAAAGTCGGTCCCGCTCTTAATGGATTAAAAAATCGCGTTTTAGAATTATGGGCACAAAAGCGTGATCTCCTAAGACGCCAAGCAATGGATGCACGTCTTTCTAGCGAAACGGTCGATGTAAGCTTGCCAGTTCGTTCTTCGCCTATAGAACGGGGGCGTATTCATCCCATCTCACAAGTGATTGAAGAAATTATAGCTATTTATACAAAAATGGGTTTTTCACTTGCAGAGGGACCAGATATTGAAACAGATTATTATAATTTTACAGCATTGAATTTTCCTGAAGGTCATCCAGCACGCGAAATGCATGATACCTTCTTTTTTGATGTTGATAAAACGGGAGAGCGAAAATTATTACGCACCCATACATCACCTGTACAAATCCGCACGATGGAAAAGCAAAAACCACCAATACGCATCATTATTCCTGGAAAAACTTACCGTATGGACTCAGATGCGACCCATTCGCCGATGTTTCATCAGGTAGAAGGTCTTGTGATTGATAAAACTTCTACCATTGCACATATGATGTGGCTTCACGAGAATTTTTGTAAAGCATTTTTTGAAGTTCCTTCTGTAAAGATGCGATTTCGTCCATCTTTTTTTCCTTTTACCGAACCATCTATGGAAGTAGATATTCAATGTGACCGGTCTGGTTCAGAAGTAAAATTCGGTGAGGGACAGGATTGGCTGGAAATCTTAGGATGCGGAATGGCGCATCCTCATGTATTAAAAAATATTGGTTTAGATCCCGATGAGTATCAGGGATTTGCATGGGGAATGGGTATTGATCGTATTGCTATGTTAAAATACGGTATGCCTGATTTGCGGGCGTTTTTTGATGCTGATCTACGTTGGTTAGACCATTACGGTTTTCGTTGCTTTGACATGCCTGCTTTTTTCCAAGCTTAGGCAAAGTGTGATCTTATCACAGTTTTCATGTGAGGTTTTAAAATGAAATTTACATTGTCGTGGGTAAAAGATCACTTAGAGACAGATGCATCTTTGGAAGAAATGTGTGATAAACTAACAGCGATTGGCCTTGAGGTTGATCATGTGGATGATCGTTCCTCTTTAAAAGGTTTTGTGATTGCAAAAGTTCTAACGGCAATGAGACATCCTGATGCAGATAAATTACAGGTTTTGTCGGTAGATACGGGGGCTGGTAAACCTATACAAATTGTATGTGGCGCACCAAATGCACGTGCTGGACTTGTTGGTGTTCTTGCTTTGCCAGGTACGTACGTACCTGGACTTGATGTGACATTATCTGTAGGCAAAATCCGCGGTGTTGAAAGTTTTGGGATGATGTGTTCACAAGCGGAGCTCCAGTTATCGAATGAACATGACGGGATTATCGAGCTTCCAGAAGATGCACCTATTGGAATGTCATTTGCAGCTTATGCAGGTTTAGATGATCCAGTCATTGATATTGGTTTGACCCCAAACCGTTCTGATTGTACTGGTGTTCGCGGTATTGCGCGTGATCTTGCTGCTGCTGGAATCGGACGATTAAAAGAATTATCTTTGCCACAATTTGACACTATTTTTGAAACACCACTTCATGTTTCTTTAGATTTTTCGCAAAGTCCATCGTTATGTTTAGGTTTTACTTGGTGTGAAGTACGCAATGTTCAAAATGGCGCATCACCCCAATGGATGCAGCAGCGTTTGAGTGCGATTGGTTTAAGACCGATTAATGCACTGGTTGATATGACCAATTATATGAGTTTTGATCTTGGACGTCCGCTTCATGTTTTTGATGCCGATAAGATAAAAGGAAATTTGAGTGTACGTTGCGCTCGTGAAGGGGAAAGTTTGCAGGCGCTTAACGGAAAAATCTATAATTTGGATGCTAATGATTGTGTCATTGCAGATGAAGAGGGCGTTGTTTCCATTGCCGGTATTATGGGTGGTGAAAGGACAAGCTGTGATGAGACCACACGTCGCGTTATTATTGAATCGGCGCTTTGGGATTCAAAGAGCATTGCGCAGACGGGTCGCGCATTGGGACTTATCAGTGATGCACGCTATCGGTTTGAGCGGGGTGTTGATCCGGCTTTTATGGAAAAAGGGCTTGAGATTGCAACAGAACTGGTCTTACGTCTTTGTGGTGGTGAATGTTCAAAAACAAAAGTTATTGGTTATCAAAAGCCAGAAATCAAACAGATAGCTTTTCCCTTTTCTGAAATTAAACGTTTGACAAATTTGGAAATAGAGCGTGAGCAAGCCCTTACTATTTTAACACAGCTTGGATTTAGCATCGAAGGGGAAGGAGATGTGGTCACAGTTAAAGTGCCAACATGGCGCCCTGATATCGCTGGTAAAGCTGATTTAGTGGAAGAGGTTATGAGGATTTATGGGCTAGATGCGATTAAGCCCATACCGTTAGAAAATTTTGCAGAGGGAAAAGAACAAGTTTTAATATGTTCACAAATCCGCTCACGCTTTGCTCGTTTGGCTTTAGCACATCGTGGTATGAGGGAGGCTGTTACGTGGTCTTTTATTTCTGAAATTCAGGCACTTGCTTTTGGGGGTGGTCAAGCGCAGCTTAAATTAATAAATCCTATTGCTACTGATATGTCAGTAATGCGTCCTTCCCTTTTACCAGGTTTGCTTATGGCGGCACAGCGGAATGCTGATCGTGGTTTTCCAGATCTTGCTTTGTTTGAAGTTTCTAACATCTATGAAGGTGATACACCCGATAAACAACAGCGCGTTGCTAGTGGAATCCGCCGTGGAACAGAACAATTTGAAGGAGCAGGACGCTTTTGGAATGGCAATGCTGTAGCGGTTGATGTTTTTGATGCCAAAGCGGATGCATTGGCTGTTTTAGAAGCATGCGGTATGGATATCAGCAAAGTGCAGATTGAGGTTGGGGCACCCGATTGGTATCATCCTGGTCGATCAGGGGTTATGAAGCTTGGATCAAAGGTTATTCTTGGTTTTTTTGGTGTTTTTCATCCTGCTACATTAGAAAAGTTAGATGTGAGTGGTCCTGTATGCGGTTTTGAAATTTTTCTTGATCGGATTCCAGAGCAAAGGAAAAAGGCAACGAAAAGCCGTCCTCCTTTGAAATTATCGCCTTTTCAAATAGTGCGGCGTGATTTTGCATTTGTCGTTGATAAAACAGTTGCTTCTTCTCTTATCGTTCGTGCTGCAAATGGAGCGGATAAAAAACTTATTCATTCAGTACGGGTTTTTGATGTTTTTGAAGATCCAAACCTTGGTGAAGATAAAAAATCTGTTGCGATTGAAGTTTCTCTTCAACCCATTGAAAGAACGTTGACCGATGAGGATTTAGAAGAGCTTGCTTCAAAGGTGGTGGAAAATGTTACCAAGACAACGGGCGCATATTTACGCCGTTAAGTATTATTCTCTTCTATCGAATCTATCGAATTTTTTATAAAGCGGGAGCACTTTTGAGTGCTCCTTTACTTTTTTGCATTCAAGATTTGTAGAGCTTTTTGAAAGAGGGTTTCAGGTAGATCTTTTTTAAATATCAGCCTTTTTAAGGCGAAGAAGGCAATTTTTAAATAACTGAAAAAGTTAATCTTTTTTATAAATCTTTCATTGCAAAGGTGGAGGAGAGCTGCTATTGCTAAATAATAATGCAAATCATTAGCAATAAAAAGCTGTGAACGAGAGAGAGGATCAATGAACGTAAAAACGTTTTTTACCATAATTTTGGGGAGTGTTATTTTTTTCACACCTAATTTAGCTTTGTGTGCTGGTAAATTTAAAGCTGTTACGACATTCACCATCATTGCTGATATGGCGCGTAATGTAGCAGGTGATGCCGCTGATGTGGAATCAATCACCAAACCAGGTGCTGAAATTCATGAATATCAGCCTACGCCTCGCGATCTTATGCGTGCGCAAGGAGCAAATCTTATACTGTGGAATGGATTAGATTTGGAGCTCTGGTTTGAAAAGTTTTTTCAAAATATCAAGGATGTTCCAAGTGCCATTGTTTCAGAAGGCATTGTGCCGATTACAATTGGTGAGGGGCCTTTCAGTGGAAAACCAAATCCTCATGCGTGGATGTCGCCAACCTCAGCTTTGATTTATGTTGATAATATTCGCGATGCTTTCGTAAAATACGATCCTGAACATGCTGCTATTTATAAAGAAAATGCCGAAATTTATAAACAAAAGATTCGCTCAATGATTGATCCAATCAGAGCTGAATTAGAGACATTGCCAGAAGACAAACGTTGGCTTGTGACCAGTGAAGGTGCATTTAGCTATCTGGCGCGTGATTTTGGTCTGAAAGAACTTTATTTGTGGCCAATTAATGCTGATCAGCAAGGGACACCACAGCAAGTGAAGCATGTTATCGATATGGTTCGCAAGTACAATATCCAAGCAGTTTTTTCTGAAAGCACTATTTCCCCAGCACCTGCCAAGCAGGTTGCAAGAGAAACAGGGGCTAAATACGGTGGTGTTCTTTATGTGGATTCTCTGAGTGAGAAAAATGGTGAGGTGCCTACTTATATTGATTTGTTACGCGTTACAAGTGAACGGATTACGAATGCTTTATCAGATGGAGTGAAGAAGCAATGACGAAAACAGGCATATTAGCTCAAGGAGTAACAGTAACTTATCGGAATGGACATACAGCTTTGCGGGAAGTGAATTTTGAGAGCCCTACAGGTTCCATTACCGCGTTGGTTGGCGTTAATGGATCAGGTAAGTCGACATTATTTAAAGCTATCATGGGATTTGTACAACCTTCAAAAGGAAAAATTCGCATTTTCAGTTTACCCGTTGACACGGCTTTGAAACAAAACCTTATTGCTTATGTTCCTCAGAGTGAGGATGTTGATTGGAATTTTCCTGTTCTCGTTGAAGATGTGGTCTTGATGGGGCGGTATGGTCACATGAATTTCTTTCGCTATGCGCGGGCACGAGATTATGAGGCTGTCCGTGTTGCATTAGAACGCGTCGATATGTTGCCATTTGCAAAGCGCCAAATTGGAGAACTTTCTGGTGGACAGAAAAAGCGTGTTTTTCTGGCACGCGCTCTTGCACAGCAGGCAAAAGCTATTTTATTAGACGAGCCATTTACAGGGGTTGATGTTACAACAGAAGATAAAATCATCGCTTTATTGCAAGACTTGCGTAAAGAAGGTGCAGTAATATTGGTTTCTACCCATAATTTAGGCTCTGTTCGTGAATTTTGTGATCACACGGTTTTAATAAAAGGAACAGTTTTGGGGTCTGGATTAACAGAAATTGTCTTTACAAAAGAAAATCTTGAAAAAACTTTTGGTGGCGCTTTGCACCATCATATTTTTGATCTTCAAGGTGCAAAAAAAAATAATGTTTTTACAGGGAGCAAAAAACCTCCCGTTCGTGAGAATTCTCAAAGTATGGAGCATGTAGCATGATTTCTTGGTTGCTTGAACCATTAAGCTATCAATATATGGTTAATGCGATGTGGGTTTCAGGGTTAGTTGGGTGTGTTTGTGCTTTTCTTTCTGCTTTTTTAATGTTGAAAGGTTGGTCGCTCATTGGCGATGCACTTTCCCATTCGATTGTACCTGGAGTAGCAGGGGCTTATCTTTTAGGGTTACCTTTTTCGCTTGGAGCTTTTTTTTCTGGTGGTCTTGCTGCGGCAGCGATGCTCTTTTTTAACCAACGAACAAAGCTGAAAGAAGATACCATTATTGGTCTCATTTTTTCTTCCTTTTTTGCTTTTGGATTGTTTCTCAAATCCTTAAAACCGATGGCTGTTAATATTGATACGATTGTCTTGGGAAATATTTTAGCAGTCAGTTCATCAGATATTATACAACTAGCTTTTATTGGTTTTTTTTCTTTGTTTATATTACTTTTGAAGTGGAAAGATCTTCTTGTTTCTTTATTTGATGAGACGCACGCACGTGCCATTGGATTAAACGTAAAATTCTTAAAGATTCTTTTCTTCACACTACTTGCCGCTTGTACTGTTGCTGCCATGCAAACAGTTGGAGCATTCTTGGTCATTTGTCTTGTTGTGACACCAGGGGCAACAGCTTATCTTTTAAGTGACCGTTTTGTAAACATTTTGATTATTGCAGTTGTGATTGGAACATTAACAAGCGTATTGGGGGTGTATGTGAGTTATTTTTTGAATGCGCAAACTGGTGGTGTTGTGGTGCTTTTTCAAGCATTTCTGTTTATTTTAGCTTTTATTTTTGCTCCTAAACACGGGTATATTGCGGCGCGCTTACGTATAAATGCAGCAAAAAGGGGGGTGATGATATCATGATTGACCAATTACTCCTTCCTTTTCAGTTTTCTTTTATGCTTAAGGGCATGATTATTGTCGCTATCCTTTCTGTTCCAATGGCGATGCTTTCTTGTTTTCTTATTTTGAAAGGATGGGCGCTTTTGGGGGATGCAATTTCCCATGCGGTTTTTCCTGGTGTTGTGCTTGGTTACATGGTGACGCCATGTGTGATAACAGTTTTGACTTCTTTGCCATTTGTTTGGTTTCAGCAAATGCGCCCCGAGAATGTTACGATGACTTTGATTGCTTGTGGTGCTTTTATTGCAGGTATGGTTTGTGCTCTTGTAACGGGTTTTTTAGGGAACAATAGCCGTATCAAGCAGGATACGGTGATGGGTGTTGTTTTTTCGTCTATGTTTGGTTTGGGGCTTGTTTTGGCAACATCTATTTATAGTAGCTTAGACTTGAATCATATTCTATTTGGTAATCTTTTAGGTGTTAATTGGCTTGATATTACACAGACAGCGATCATTTCTGCTGCTGTTACCTTTATTTTGGGAGCGAAATGGCGTGATTTTATGCTGTATATTTTTGATTCAGTTCAAGGTCGTGCAATGGGATTACGAATATCAGTCCTCCACTATACTCTTTTAACGATGATCTCTCTCACGATCGTTGCAGCTTTGAAAGCTGTTGGAATTGTTCTCGTCATTTCTCTATTGATAGCACCAGGAGCAATTGCTTATCTGATAACGAAGCGATTTTCTTTTATGTTGATGATCGCTATACTTGTCGCGGCTATTTCTGGTTTTTTAGGAATTTATCTAAGCTTATTTATCGGCTCTGATTCTGCTTCTACGATTGTGCTGATTTTAACATTGATTTTTATGGCTATTTTTACGTCTACTTTCTTTCGTCGAACGACGACACAGGAAATTTAAGCGCAACAAAATTTAATTGCATAACAGCAATGCATTTTTGTAGGTTGTCTCTAATGCTTGTTTTAAATACACAGCAGGGCGCTAGGTTATTTTCCTCCTAATAGTCTAGCAGATGGATGCAGCATTTTCTCTCCCCCCCACGCTGCATTCGTAATTAGAAGGCTGCATTGATTTATTCTGCAGCCTTTTTTATTTTTGGCTTTTCTGAAAATTTTTCTTATTGCTTGAAAATTTTGAAATGATCCTCATATTGCGTAAACTGTTTTATGTTTTGGGAGAAATTGTCACGGAAAATACGCTTACCAATGCAGTGGTCGTGCGCTAAAATATTTGAAAAGCAAGAGTATAAAGATGGTTTTTTGTAGAGGAAAGTAGTGCTCGAGGATGAAAAAAAAATTTAAAATATCTCACCCTGTGCGCATTTGTACTTCTATAGTTGGGTGGGTAATGGTTGTATTGGGTATTATCGGTATAGTATTACCTATTATGCCTACGGTACCTTTTTTATTAGTTGCTTCATGGTGTTTTGCTCGTTCATCACCACGTTTTCATAATTGGTTGCATAATCACCGCATTTTCGGTCCGCCAATTAAGCAATGGGAGGAAAGGCAAGCCATTCCACTATTTTTAAAAGTTTTTGCGGTGGTGAGTATGGCAGGTGGTTTTTTATCTTTTCTAGTGATAACACATCCTGCGCTGTGGTTTGCTTTATTAGTTTCTGCTGTTTTGCTGTTGATTACCGTTTATATTGTGACACGTCCATCTTCATAATGATAGAAATAAGTTTTATGAGGCAAAAGCTCTTTTACTTTTAGTTGGTTCGTTATAGCTATTAATAAACATTTTTTCCTCAAAATTTAAGAATAACATCTATATATCAAGAATGTATAAAACAATGAGCTTTTTTAGAATGATTTATTAGATAGAATAATATGTTCGTGAAAACAATTTTATGAGCAAAGAAGGCAGTGTACGAATACCTTAATCAAATGTTTGTAAAGCTTCTTTGATGAGCCAATGATAGATTACCTTCAGAGAGGATCACTGTTTTGTTAATGCTAAGAGAATCTATATCTCCCCACTGATATCCATTAATAATGGATTTTATATCCGTTTGTCTTTCATTTTATATAAATGAGCTTACAGTTAAGTTTTTAGGGATCTAGCAACATGTTTTTCATTACCGAAAAAATTGAGATAACGTTGTATTTCTTGCGGGTCACCGGTGGTTTTTTCAGGATTATCTGAGAGTTTTACGGTTGGTCGACCATTGGCATGAGTGACTTTACAGACAAGGGAAAGAGCATCAAAGGTTGCAATTTCTTGGGGCGCACAGCCTGCAAAATCATTGGTAAGATCTGTTCCCCATCCAAAACTCATGCGCACTCTACCATGGAAATGGTGATAGGTTTTTTCAATTGTATTAACATCGAGAGCATCAGAAAAAATCAATAATTTTTCGCGTGGGTCTTTTCCTTTTTCTTTCCACCATGTGATAACGCGTTCACCGCCCTCAATAGGGGGAGCACTATCGGGTCTGAAACCTGTCCAATCAGCGACCCAATCTGGTGCATTGCGTAAAAATGCTTCTGTACCGAAAGTATCAGGCAAAACAATGAGAAGATTTCCACCATAATAACGGTTCCAATCTTGCAAAACTTTATAAGGTGCTTTACGCAATTCGTTATCATTATTGGTAAGAGCAGCAATGACCATAGGCAATTCATGTGCGTTGGTACCAAGAGCTTCTAAATCTGTATCCATGGCAAGAAGGACATTGGAAGTTCCAGTAAAAGCATCTCCAATACCTTCTTTTAATGCTTCGACACACCAGCGTTGCCATAAAAAAGAATGACGACGCCTTGTACCAAAGTCGGATATTTTAATATCAGGAAATTTCTTGAGACGTTCAACTTTACTCCACATTTTTGCTTTAGCACGGGCATAAAGCACATCAAGTGCAAAACGCCCTAGTTTTTTCATAGCAGCCCGTGAACGTAATTCACTGATAATAGCAAGAGCGGGGATTTCCCACATGGAACTATGGGTCCACGGACCATGAAAATGAAGGATATATTGGCCATCTTTACGGGTTAGTTCATATTCTGGCAGTTGAAAATTCTCAAGCCAATGGAGAAAATCTGGTGCGAAAATCTGCTTGCGTCCATAAAATGTATTACCAGCGAGCCAGATCATCTCTTTTTTTGTAAAGCGCAAACTAAGAGCGTGATCAAGTTGAGCACGCAACTCACCTTCATCAATATCATCGGCAAGACGGATTGTTTTATTGCGGTTTATAAGGGAAAAAGTAACATTTACATTGGGGTAAAGTCCCCAAATCATCTGTACCATAAGAAGCTTATAAAAATCCGTATCGAGAAGCGAACGAATAATAGGATCGAGTTTCCAAGTATGATTGTAAACACGCCTCGCAATATCTGGATGATTCATAACCCATTTTCTTTCAGTCTCATAGAATCTAAAATTATTGTGCACCAATATGGTCAATATAGGGAGTGCAGGAAATATAACAATTCTGTGGCTTTGAGCAAGAATAAAAAAGCCTGTTATTTTTTCTGTTTTTAAGATTTAAGAATACGTATGATTTCATGTTGACCTATTTTTTTTAACTTTATTCCTGCGTTAAGTTTGACATATTTCTTACCGTCAACACTAAGCATATTTTCAGATCCCCATTTTACTTTGATAGTATAGATGGCATCATAAAATTTTATTTTTGTTTCATATTTAGGCCAATAGGAGGGTAAATGTGGTTTTAAAAACAACAGATTGCCTTGACGTTGAATCCCAAGAATGGCTTGTATCGCGGTATGGTAGAACCATCCTGCCGAACCTGTATACCATGTCCAACCGCCTTGTCCACGACGTGGTTCAATGGCGTAGATGTCTGCAGCCATAACATAGGGTTCAACACGATAAACTTCAGGATTTTTACCATGGGTGATTGGATTGATCATAGAAAATAGAGAATAAGCTTTGTCTGCTTCACCCATCTCAGCAAGCGCTAGAATGCTCCAAATAGCACCATGCGTATATTGACCACCATTTTCTCGAATGCCTGGAGGATAACCTTTTATATAACCAGGTTCGAGAGTACTTTTATCAAAAGGAGGCCAAAAAAGACGTATAATGCCGGCTTTTTTATCCCATAGATGTTCAAGCATAGAAGCCATTGCTTGTTTTTGGCGCTTAAGTGATGCCATTTGAGAAATGACAGCCCAAGATTGCGCAATGGTATCAATTTGGCATTCATCATTTATTTTAGAACCAAGGGGAGTTCCATCATCAAAATAACCACGTCGATACCAAGCGCCATCCCAACCATTTTTTTCTAAAGCTGTAGTCAAATGTTTAAGGTATGCACTCCATGTGTTAGCATGGTTATGGTCGCCACGTTTTTTGGCAAGAGGAATAAATGCTTGTAGTGTAGTGCCAAGAAACCAACCCAACCAAGTACTTTCCCCTTTTTCTCCAATGCCCACTAAATTCATGCCATCATTCCAATCTCCACCTAAGATGAGAGGAAGACCATGTTGACCACAACGTTTGATGGCAAGATCTAAAGCTAAAGCACAATGTTCATAAAGTGTTGCTGTTTTTTGAGATTGCGTGGGTTGAAAATAAGCATCTTGTTGTTCTGTTTCTAGAGGAGGGCCTTCAATGAACGTAATGGGAATATCAAGAAAGTCGTACTCGCCAGTGGTATTAACATAAAGGGCGGTACCATAGGCTAGCCAAACAATGTCATCAGAAATGCGTGTGCGAACGCCTGCATTGGTTTCAGGCAACCACCAATGCTGTACATCACCTTCGGGAAATTGATGAGCTGCAGCGTTTAACAATTGTTGGTGTGTCAGTTTTGGTTCAAGGAGGAGTAAAGACAAGCTATCTTGCAATTGGTCGCGGAAGCCGAATGCTCCACTGGCTTGATAAAAACCTGCGCGTGCTAGCATGCGGCATGCATAGGTCTGATAAGGGAGCCAATTATTGACCATAATATCAAAAGAGGGATCCGGTGTTTTGACTTGGAGTGGAGAAAAAAAATCTTTCCATTGTTGTTTCTGTTTCGTGAGCAGAATTTCAAAATCACTTGCATTTACTTGGTCTAGTAATTTTTCAGCTTCTTGCCTGTTTTCTGCACTGCCAAGATAGAAGATGATTTCTTTTGTTTGATTAGGTTCTAGATCAATATCATAGGCAAATGCTGAGCAAGGATCGCAGCCTGCTTCAACTGTGTTTGAAAGTGCTTCCGCTTGACGGAGTGCGCATGGATGCTTGACTGTCCCTGTAGAGCCAATAAATTCGAGACGATCTGTGGTTGTGCTTGTTGGCATTTTTGATGCTGATAAAAATGCTATTTGTTGTGATTTTTCTATGTGATAAGGATTTTGAATAAAGTGTGCGCCACGTTTGGGATCATAAGAGGGAAGGATAAAGGGAGCGTGTTTTGTACGAACATTCCCTAAAACCCATTCAACGTAATTATAGAGACGTAAGCTTCGTGGCTTTTTCCCTTCATTTTTGATGATAAGACGTGAAAGGCGAATCGGTTTTTTCAGATCAACTGTATGAGTAAGTTCTAATGCGATTTCTGAGTGCGTAGATTTAAAGGTTGAGAATCCAAAACCATGGCAAGCTTCATAAACAACGTTTTCATCACATTCGACAGAAGAAACTGGTGAGAAACGCTTTAAAGATACGCGATCAACAAGATAAAGTGCTTCTCCTGGGCGGTTTGAAACAGGGTCGTTCGCCCATGGCGTTAATTGGTAATCACGGCTATTGTTGGCCCATGTGAAAAGCGCTCCTTCAGCTGATACATGGAAGCCAAAGCTGTTATTAGCAATGACGTTAATCCACGGATGTGGTGTGGTTGTGTGTCCTTTAAGACGCACGACGTAATGATTATAATGATTAAATCCGCCATAACCATTCCAATACTTTAGATCTTGACCATGAGCAGGACTAAGTGAGGTTTTTTGGGGGGCGATAAGACCAATCGAAGTAAAGAGGTTTGGTTCGGTTAGTGTTGTTACTTGCCTTCTTTTGTCATATTTACTGTGGCTTAGTTTATTATTAAATTCTTGATTACTATTGCGGGCAGCCAAATCAGAATCAATATTTTCCATACGTTTGAGTTGTTCAGACAAAGATCCGTTTTGAGCATGAAGAATAATACGGGCTGATGCAAGCAGTGTCTTGAAACTTTGTTCATTCATCTGATCGCGCCGAAGGGTAAAAATATGCTGGCGTTTATCAGTTTCAGTGTTGTGGTGACGATAGGATTCGCATACCCATTCAATAGCGCGTTGCGTATCTTGTATATAAGAAAATGCTCGCTCATTTAAAATAACCAGATCAATCATTAACCCACGCGCACACCAATATTCATGTGCTTTAAGGAGGTCACGAAGTACAGTTATATCCATTTCATTATCTAACCTTAAAAGGCAGATAGGAGCATCCCCTGAAATTGACATTGGCCAAAGATCAGATTGTTTGCCAAGAGTTTTTGCTAATATTTCGGGAGGAAGACGCCATGTGCGATCTGGATAGATGAGTGGAGTTGCATATTTTTGATAAGTAATGGCTTCTCTAGGGTGGATGCCGCTCTGATATAATGCAACTTGTGAACGTGTCCATGCCATTGAAAACTCTCGCTGGAACATGTTGGGTTGCCGATAATGTTTCACATGATTTAGCAGCGTTTCTTTTGAGTTGGCAGCAAAAGTCCAAAAAATGAGTTCAGCTTTTTCATGTGCGGGAATTTTTATACGGCAGCGGAGTGAGATGATTGGATCTAGGACGCAGCCGTGACTCCCACTAAAACGAGCATTTTGATCAAATGCAGCTGGCCGGCGAATAGATCGGCCACGGCCTATAAACAGAGAACGGTCGGTTTCAGATTCTGCTTCTGGGATAGTTCCTGCTGTATCGGTGACGAAATGGGTGATATGGATTTCGGGATCATTAGGTGCGCGTTTGCGTCTTTTGGCAAAAATTGTTCCTCCTGAATCAGCAATTTCTGTTTCTATAAACATATGTGAAAAAATGGGATGGATGCAGTCACTATTCATTGTTGCGAGCGCTAATTCACCATAAGAGGTAACTTCAATCAGGCGATCTTGGTTGGTTGTATTCATAAGCTGGAGGCGTCGGCCTTCACCATCATTTTCTGATGTAACGAGGCATTCAAGTGTTGATTTAATGCCATCAACCATTTTCATATATTCAGCTTTTTCATCTGTAAAAATGCTGACAGTTTCTTCTTCGGTAACGCGTGTTGGTTCACCAGTCACAGACCACCAGCGTCCACTATGTGTATCACGCAGGAAGAATAAAGTACCTTGTTGATCTTCTGCGATATCAGGAATAAAGCGCGTGATCATGTAATCATGCCAACGGCTATAGCCGGAACCATTTGCTGTCAACATTGTAGAATAAAAACCGTTGGATAGAAGCAAAGTTGCACGGGGTTTGAGAAGCGGGTTAGTGATAATGCGTGAAGGTGCGTCATCAAAATCTTGAGATTTATTGCGCTCAGGATTAATAGCTTTGGTGTGAATGATAGGAATTTGACGTGGAGCTCTTTCTTGTAATAACAATTGTATTGCTTCAATGACTGGATCGCGATGAAAGCGATTACGCATTTGCCCTTCAAAAATGACATTGTTGATAGCAAGAATTGACATGCCATGATGGTGTGCATAATAATTGCGTACAACGGCGTATTTTTCTCCCTTTTGCACACGTGAAGGGGTAAAATCGAGGGAATCATAATAACCATATGTTCCTAAAGCTCCAAGGTCTCGCAGTCGTTTTAAATTTTTTACGGCGTACGTTGGAATGTATTGTGCTGCTAAAAGGCTTGCGTAAGGAGCAATAACTGCATTGCGTGAAAGACCACGCTGCAATCCAAGGTTTGGATCTCCAAAGCTGGCATATTGGTAATTCATTAAATGATCACGAGCGTTAAATGCAGCTTCTGAAATACCCCATGGCAATCCTCGTTTATGCGCGTATTGTATCTGATGACGAATAATTAACCGATTAGTTTGTTCCAGTATTGATCCCGAGGGTTCACGCATGATAAGAGATGGCATCAAATATTCAAACATGGATCCAGACCATGATAAGAGAGCTCCTCTCCAGCCAATCGGGATGAGTAATCGGCCAAGATGAAACCAATGTTTGAATTTGATATCACCTTTCGCGATAGCAAAAAAACTTGAGAGACGAGCTTCTGAAGCTAGAAGGTCATAACAGCCTTCATCAAGTTTATTTTCCTGAACACGATAGCCAATAGATAAGAGTTGCCGTTCAGGCTGCTCTAAAAATTTAAATTCCATATCAAAGGCTATTTGTCGTGCATTTGCAGCTAAAGTGTTTAATTTTTGGCGCATTTTTTCGGTATCATAATCACCGGTAGCATCATGATGATGGGCTTTACAGGTTTCTACAAGGCATTTGGCCCAAGAGAGCATGCGGGCCGATTCTGTTGTTTGAATTTCTTGGTCCAGTTCGGCTGCTAAGTGGGCAATATCATGCGCTGCAAGTGAGAGATGAATGGTACGAAAAGGAATAGTGTTTGGGTTTTCTATGAGAGACTTAATAGCGCAATGAAACTTGGTTATACGCTCTTCGATTCGTTGGCGTGAGGAGCGTAAAATGTTTTGATCATCAGGAATCTCTTTGAGAGTTTCTTCAAGGATATCTTTGACATCAAATAAACCGGCTAAATCACTTTGCAAAAAAAGACAAGGTGTTTCGGCCCATTCACTTAAAGCAGAAGAGAGGGTTACCAAATGGCCAGCAAGATTTCCTGAATCAACGGTTGAAATATAGGTTGGCAAGAGAGGTTTGAGTGTATCAGTTGCATACCAATTATAGAGATGACCACGGAATTTTTCCATTTTTGCGAGAGTGCTTAAAGTGCATTCAATGCGTGTAATGGTCTCTTCGAAACTAATCCAGCCAAAATCACGTGCGGCAATAGTGGAAAGTAGATAAACTCCAATATTTGTAGGCGAAGTTCGTTGAGCAACAATGGGTTTTGGGTCTTCTTGGAAATTATCGGGTGGTAAATGATTGTTTTCTGCATTAACAAAGGTTGCATAATAAAGCCAAGTCCTTCGTGCAATTCGTCGGAGTGTTTTTTTATCATCTGAAGATATGTCAAGGGTATCTTGAGATGTTAATGGTTGACTAACAATCCATGCAATCAAGGGTGAGAAAAACCATGCTAGTCCGAAGGGCAAAGCGATAAAACTTGCTGGAGAATGTGAAAGTAGAGGCAATGTTACAGCAATAATCCCAATAAGTGATGCTGGCCACATTGTGAGGATATAGAAGTCTAAACTATTAGGAATGGATTTTGTTGCGGCGGAGGTTTTCCATTCAAGCAGATGTTGTTTTGAAATCATCATGCGGTAAAGTGTGCGGATGATTGCATCAGTCATGAAATAAGCTGAATGGGCAATCAACGCGGTTTTAAGAAATATCTCTGCTGCTGTGAAAGCAATTTTGCTCAAAATTGATTGAAGGTGTCCACGCCAAGAATGATTAAGGCTAGAGGGAATGATGGTTTGAAACACGCCCAAAATTGGGGAGATGAAGAGACTAAGCAGCAAGAATATTTGCCAGACAAGAGCTGTCTTTAACGGTAAAAGAGACCACCCTGTGATTGCTGCGATGAGCCACATAAGTGGTGTGAGAGAACGGCGTAGATTATCCTGCATTTTCCAACGAGTGATAAGGCTGATTTGACGCCAATGTAAGAGGTAGGGCAATAGCTGCCAGTCACCACGAATCCAACGGTGATGACGGGTAACATCAACATTATAGGCTGTTGGATAATCCTCAATTATTTCCACGTTAGTCACCAGTGCGGCACGTGCATAACTTCCTTCTAAAAGATCATGACTGAGAACCGTATTTTCTTTAATTTTTCCATGAAGTGCTTTTTCAAATGCATCAATGTTATAAAGACCTTTACCAGTGAAAGTTCCTTCTCCTAAAAGATCTTGATAGGTATCAGAGACAGCAAAGACGTAAGGATCAATACCACGATTAGTAGAAAAAATCCTTTGCAGAATTGATGTTTCTTTTCCTGTGGTGAGAGAAGGTGTGATACGGGGTTGTAAAATGCTATAACCTTTTACAACCCTCCCACTTTGGGGATCAAAAATGGGAGAGTTGAGTGGATGGTTAAGTTTTCCAACGAGTTTTGCAACGCTTTCAGGGGTGAGACGTGTGTCTGAATCCAAAGTCATAATGAAACGGCAATCCATGGGAAGATGTGGATCTGGGGCGTAGAAGCTTGTATTTTTATCTCCTCTTAATAAGAGATTAAGCTCATGGAGTTTACCACGTTTACGTTCCCATCCCATCCAACATTTTTCGCTAGCATTATAAAGACGCCGACGGTGTAAAAGAAAAAAAAGGGGAATATCATCACGACGGTAACGATTATTAAGTTTAGCGATACTATTTTGCGCATAGTGTAGCAGATCAATATCATCTTGTGTTTGCTCGAAGTGAGAGTCACTCCAATCCGTAATGAGGGCGAAATGAATGGCGCCTTTTGGATTAGAAAGATAGTGCACTTCAAGATTACGCACTTGCTCATCAATGTAATCACGTGATGTGATTAAAGTAGGAACAACAACCATTGTGCGGGCGTGTTTGGGAATACCTTCTTTATATTCATAACCAATAAGCTGTTTTGATGGAGTAAACCATGAAACAAGAGTATTAAAGAGAGAAAAAGCAGCATCCATAGCAGGAAAAACTGCTAAGGCTATAAAAAGAATCGTTCCCACCGGTGTTAAGCCTGATGTCTGTAATAAAACATAGACTGTAAGTAAAAGAGCGAGCGTTAAAAGAGAAACAGGAATTGCAATGGTTCCTATTTTTAAGCGACGGTAGGCATGCATCCATTTTATAAAAAGGGGTGGAGAGTATCCACAAGCTTTTTCAAAAGTGTAACGCCCATCGTCGACCAAGTACCATCCAATAGAGGAACTGTTATGATAAGAATTATATTCAGAGGCAGAATTTGTTAATTCTAAAGCTTTACGTGCGACTTCAACCTCGCTGAGAGAGGAACGGCGCGCAATTGTTTCAATCACTTGTCGATAGACATGGCGTGAATGAGAATCAATTTCATAAAAATCGCTATTTTCACGCAAGATAAAGTCAACAGAACTGACAGTTTCAAACCATACTGTCCAATCAACATCATCAATGGTTTTGAGGGCACGAATAATATTGCCCATGGTTACACCATCTGCTGCTTGACGGGTATGTTCATCGGCGGTTGCAATTTCTGGACTGCTACCTTGGCGATGCAATTGTTTTTCAAGCCAATTTAATGCCATTGTTGAATCGACAGATGCGCCTCGTAAACGGTAGAATAAATGAGCTGAAAAGGTCGAATCTGCGGTTAATTTTTCATAAAGAGTGAAAAGATTGTGTAATTTGGTTTCATTTTCTGCAAGAGCAATGTTATCAGCCACCTGATTAGCAAGATGACGCATATGCTGTGTTTTCTCAATACGCAATGCAATACGACGAACATTTTCAATTAATAGCATACGGACAACAGAAGGGAGAGCCCATAATTCACCAATTGTAAGATTACAAATTTCTTGAAATCCATTGACTATAGCGGTGAGTGTTTCTTGTGAAAATCTGCTATCTGTATGCGCGATATAAAGCCAAGCTAAAGCAAAAATACGGGGAATTTCAGCTTTTTTTTTATAAAGGGGAAGTTGCTTGATGAAGGATTGGGGGAAGTTGTAGAGTAGCTGTTGTATGGTTTTGTCAATGGTATAATGATTATCAATAAGCCATTGAGCAGAGGGTGCAATAGTTTCATTGTTACGAGAAGCAACATCGCTGCTATGAAACGCATAAAGAATAAGTTTGGCATTTTCGATCAAGCGTTTACGAAAATCATTTTCTCTTTCATATTCAGGAAGCAAAATTTCTTTGCTAGAGGCTATATCATGGCCTAATTTATAAAGTTCTTCTTCGGATTTATGAGTTGAACGAATAGGAAAGCTAGTTTTAGCAAGATAGCGGGCTTTTGTTTTTTGAGAAAAAAAACACTTCATAAAAGATATTGTGGGTGCCATAATACGATATTGCCATTTAATGATACGGTTTCTTTTTTATTCAACGGGCTGTTGGCATTTTATTTTAATAATAAGCTTTTTATTTTTATTTGGAAGTGTTTACAATTTTTTGATCAGATGATTGAAGAATTAAGAAGGTGATATTAAAAAATAAAAAAGGCCGCTAGAAAAACGAGCGACCTTACTTTTAACTATAACTCTTAATCCATTATTCTTGTTCTTGCTTTTTTAAAGCTGCACCAAGAATATCACCAAGAGAGGCGCCTGAATCTGTTGAACCATATTGAGCAACAGCTTCTTTTTCTTCTGCAATTTCTAAAGCTTTAATAGATACTGAAAGCTTGCGTGTTTTCTTATCGAATGCAGTAATGCGGGCATCAACTTTTTGACCAATAGCAAAACGTTCAGGACGTTGTTCGTCACGATCACGTGCTAAATCAGCTTTACGAATAGTTGTTTCAAGATTGTGATCAACCAATTTTACATTAATGCCATTGTCATTGATTCCAATAACTTCGCACGTCACAACAGCACCTTTGCGAAGTTCGCCAGCAGCAGCAGCTTCTCCAACTTTATCATTGGAAAGCTGTTTGATTCCAAGAGAGATCCGCTCTTTCTCAACGTCAACATCAAGAACCACGGCTTTAACAATATCGCCTTTATTGTAAGTATCAATGACTTGTTCACCAGGACGATTCCAATCAAGATCGGAGAGGTGAACCATACCATCAACATCGCCCTCAAGCCCAATGAAGAGACCAAATTCTGTTTTATTTTTAACCTCTCCTTCAATTTGTGAATTTACAGGAAATTTATTAGCGAAAGCGACCCATGGATTTTCAAATGTTTGCTTTAAACCAAGAGAAATACGCCGTTTAGAAGGATCAATTTCAAGAACAACAACTTCCACTTCTTGTGATGTAGAGAGAATTTTTCCAGGATGAACGTTTTTCTTTGTCCAACTCATTTCGGAAACATGGATTAGCCCTTCAATTCCTGGTTCGATTTCAACAAAACCACCATAATCAGTAATGTTGGTAACAGCACCAGTAATTTTTGTACCAACTGGATATCTGGTGCTGATGGTTTCCCAAGGATCATTTTCAAGTTGTTTCATTCCAAGAGAAATACGATGCGTATCTTGATTGATGCGAATGATTTGAACTTTAATAGTTTGACCAATTGTAAGAATTTCAGATGGGTGATTAACACGTCGCCACGCCATATCCGTGACATGTAAGAGACCATCAATTCCACCAAGATCAACAAAAGCCCCATAATCAGTGATATTCTTAACAACACCTTCAACGATTTGGTTTTCTTCAAGATTTTGAACGATTTCTGAACGTTGTTCAGCTCGGCTTTCTTCTAAAACAGTACGACGTGAGACAACAATATTGCCACGACGACGATCCATTTTCAAAATTTCAAAGGACTGTGAATTATGCATAAGAGGTGAAACATCGCGAATGGGACGAATATCAACTTGGCTGCGAGGCAAGAAAGCAACAGCACCATCGAGGTCGACTGTAAAGCCTCCTTTCACTTGACTAAAGATAACACCATCGACGCGTGTACCAGCATTGAATTTTTCCTCTAAGCGAATCCAGCTCTCTTCGCGCCGTGCTTTTTCACGTGAGAGAACAGCTTCACCCATCGCATTTTCAATGCGTTCAATATAAACTTCGACTTCATCTCCAACTTGTAAAGAACCGTCTTTTCCTTTAGCTCCAAATTCTTTGAGTGGAATACGTCCTTCGACTTTAAGTCCAGCATCAATAATCGCCATGTCTTTTTCGATTGCAATGACACGGCCTTTAACAACGGATCCTTCATTAAGATCATTGGTTTGGAAAGATTCCATTAAAAGGGCTTCGAAATCCGCTGTTGTGGGATTGTATTGTGACATAAGAACTCCTGATACATACCTTAATTATAAAAGGTATAAGCGCTAGGTTAGTGTTGATACGGGGTAACTTTCTGCCTTTTTTCCTTAATATAGGAAGAAAAATTAGCGCTCGGCCGGAAATCACCTTGACGACTTCATTCAATTATACGCGCTTTTATGATTGGATCAATAAAAGTGCATGCAATTGTAAATGTCGTTTCTATACTCAATTCTGACGTATCAAGCAAGTGGGCGTTATTTGCTGGTTTTAACGGGCTTTGTTTGCGGGTTATATCGCGACTGTCACGTTGTTCAAGTTGAGCTAGGATTTCATGATAATCTGCTTGAACTTCTTGTTTTAAAATTTCTTGATAGCGACGTTTTGCTCGCGTTTGAACATTGGCTAGAACATAAAGCTTAACATCAGCATCGGGGCAGACAACGGTGCCAATATCGCGTCCATCAAGAACGCTACCAGGCAAAACTTTAGTAAAGTTACGTTGTTTAGCAACAAGAATTTCACGTACAGCTGGTATAATTGCTATTTTTGAAGCGGCTTCGCCAAGTTCATGAGAAGAAAGAACAGCTGGATTTAAAGTATCAAAATCAAGTTCTTTAGCACAAGCAAGCGCACTTTTTTCATCATCAAGAGCCAATTTTTGTTGTAACAGTGCATAAGCAACACCGCGATAAGTGAGACCAGTATCGAGATGGCGAAGACAATAATGCGTAGCAATTTTTCGTGCTAATGTCCCTTTCCCTGATGCTGCTGGTCCATCAATGGCTATAACAAAAGGTTTCAAGAAAATTTCCCCCCCAGTTGTTTTATGAAAGGGACAAACTCTGGAAAGCTGGTAGAGATCATTCGTTTGTCGTCAATAGTAACAGGTTTTTCTGAGACTAACCCAAAAACCAGAAAGCACATGGCAATTCTATGATCAAGATGCGTGGTGACGTTTCCACCACCCAATCCTTTTGCGGAGCCTTTTCCATGAACAATGAGAAAATCTTTACCTTCTTCACAATTCACATTATTAATTTTTAGTCCTTGAGCAATTGCAGACAGTCGATCTGATTCTTTAACACGCAATTCTTCAATTCCTAGCATAACGGTTTTGCCTTCAGCAAAGGCTGCTGCTACTGCCAAAGCGGGATATTCATCAATCATTGATGGGGCGCGTTCTTTGGGCACAGTGACACCTTTTAGCGTTGATGTTTGAACGCGCAAATCGGCAACATCCTCTCCACCTGTTTGGCGTTGATTTAAAAGTTCAATTTGAGCGCCCATTTCCCATAATGTTTCGATAAATCCCATTCGAGAAGGGTTTATAAGAACATTTTCAAGAATAATATCAGAGTCTTCTACAAGAAGAGCTGCGATAAGTGGAAAAGCGGCAGAAGAGGGATCACCTGGGATATCAAGAGTTTGTCCAGTAAGGTGTGGTTGGCCATTGAGATGAATAAAACGTGTTCCTTTTGCATCTGTTTCTATCTCAAGTTCAGCACCAAATGCTTTTAACATTTTTTCCGTATGATCACGTGTGGGAATCGGTTCAATAACGGTCGTTGTACCCGCGGTATTGAGGCCAGCAAGGAGAATTGCTGATTTAACTTGGGCGGAAGCCATTGGAATACGGTAGCGAATCGGGTTAGCCATCTTGGGTCCATAGAGCGTTAATGGGAGATGGTCGCCATGTGTTGCTTCAATTTCAACACCCATTAATCGCAGCGGGTCTAAGATACGTCCCATTGGGCGTTTAGAAAGAGAGGCATCACCAATAAAGGTTGTTTTCATATGATAAGGACCAGTCATTCCCATAACTAAGCGGGCTCCTGTGCCAGAATTGCCGAAATCTAAAGGTTTTTGTGCAGCCAAGAGGCAGCCATTTCCGGTTCCTTGAATAATCCAGAGATCATCTTTTCTACGAATGCAGGCACCCATAGCTTGCATAGCAGCAGCTGTATTGAGAACGTCATCGCTTTCAAGCAATCCGTGGATATGTGTTTCACCACTTGCTAATCCTCCCAATATAAGGGATCGATGTGAGATTGATTTATCTCCTGGTATTGTAATTTTTCCAGAAAGACTGGTAGATTGGTAAGAAGTTATGGGTATTGCTTTTTGCATAGAAATTCTATTTATTCCATCTGAATTTTACAAGGTTATGTATCCTTTAGCACATGCTTTGAGAAGCGTCATGAGAAAATCCGTGTGGAACGACGTATTTATCTTTGACAAAGGCATTGTCTTTCGATTAAGGAGCATAAAATTTGTCTTTAATTAATGATAGATAACAAAAGAGGTACGGTTCATGGCAAAACAGGAACTTGGAACCAAACGTGTTGACCCGGAAACGGGAAAAAAGTTTTATGATCTTAATCGCGATCCTATTGTATCGCCTTATACGGGGATTTCTTATCCGCGTTCTTATTTTGAGGTTGTGGCAGCTGAAGCAAGTAGTGAGGAAGAAGTTGATACTGAAGAACTTGATACAGCGCTTGAAAAATCTGCCTTTATGCTTCTTGAAGAAGATGGGAGTGATTCTAAAGATGACGATATTCCTGATTTGGAAGATAGCGATGTGGATCTGGGTGATGATGATGACACGTTTTTATCTCACGATGAAGATGACGATGATGATGATGTTACCGGTATTCTTGGGGGTGGTGTTTCTAAGGATGACGATTCTTAAGAGAAAGAGAAGGGCATTCTTTTTATTGAATGCAAATTCTTCTTGATATTCGATTTTTCTCGTTTTAAAAAATTCCTTAAGATTGTTAACCGGCAGGGGAAAATCCGTCTTTATGTGGGGCTATAGCTCAGCTGGGAGAGCGCTTGCATGGCATGCAAGAGGTCAGCGGTTCGATCCCGCTTAGCTCCACCAAAAAGACTCTATTTGTTTAATAAAGCACCAGCATTTACTTTATTGGAGAGGTGCTACTTGTAGCCATAGTAATTGCCAAATAATAATTTTTCCGCGAATATCAAGACTGTTCTTATGGATAGCGGAGTGTATTTTCAATGGTTTATGCTTCTGTATACACTTAATTCATTATGCATTTTTGTTCGTTTATAAGATTCAAGCGATTTTATTGTCATAAAAGCGAATAAACAGGTTGGTGCTATTTTTGTGCAGCTAAAAGGCGGTTATTATAGGATTCTACGAATGATCAAGATATCATTTTTTTTAAAACTTTACTGGATTATGTGCTGTTGAAAGAGGTTTATACATGGTTTGCAATTTTGTGATTTAAATGTCTCAATAGAGACATTATTCTTTATTCATGCGCGAGAGCTCTTGTTTTTAAGGTTAGCTTGCAGCACAACAGAGAAAATGGAATTATTTGAGGGGAAAAAATAATGCCTTCTTACCGTTCAAGAATATCGACTCATGGACGCAATATGGCAGGGGCTCGTAGTCTTTGGCGTGCAACAGGGATGAAAGAGACCGATTTTGGTAAACCCATTATTGCGATTGCGAATTCTTTTACACAATTTGTACCAGGGCATGTCCATTTAAAAGATCTTGGGCAATTAGTAGCACAAAAAATAGCGGCTTCTGGTGGTGTTGCGAAAGAATTTAACACAATTGCGGTAGATGATGGAATTGCTATGGGGCACGATGGAATGCTTTATTCTTTGCCTTCACGTGAAATCATTGCTGATTCTGTTGAATATATGGTCAATGCCCATTGTGCTGATGCACTTGTCTGTATTTCCAATTGTGACAAGATTACGCCTGGTATGTTAATGGCTTCTTTACGGTTGAATATTCCAACAATCTTTGTTTCAGGTGGTCCTATGGAAGCAGGTAAGATTAAATGGAAAGATCAAAATCTGAGTGTTGATTTAGTTGATGCCATGGTTGCAGCAGCTTCAGAAAGTAACTCAGAAGAAGAAGTTGCTGAAATGGAACTTGCGGCCTGTCCTACATGTGGTTCTTGTTCAGGAATGTTTACGGCTAATTCTATGAATTGTTTAACCGAAGCATTAGGGCTTTCTCTCCCTGGAAATGGTTCAATATTAGCAACGCATGCAGACCGTCGAATGCTTTTTGAAGAAGCTGGACGACAAATTGTTGCGTTAGTTAAGCGTTATTATGAAGAAGATGATGGAACAGTTTTGCCGCGTTCTATTGCTTCGCGCAAAGCTTTTGAAAATGCAATGATTGTTGATATTGCCATGGGGGGATCAACCAACACTGTTTTACACCTTTTAGCAGCGGCACAAGAAGGTGAGGTAGATTTTACCATGACGGATATTGATCGCCTTTCGCGTCGTGTTCCTGTTTTATGCAAGGTTGCACCTGCTGTTGCCAATGTGCATATGGAGGATGTTCATCGTGCTGGTGGTATTATGGGGCTTCTGGGTGAATTAGATGCAGCTGGACTCATTGATACATCTGTTTACACGGTGCATGCGAAAACAATGAAAGAAGCTCTCAGTCGGTGGAATGTAAAACAGACAAATGAAACAACGACTCATGAATTCTATCGCGCTGCCCCAGGTGGTATTCCAACGCAAACAGCTTTTAGCCAATTTTGCCGTTATGATACCCTTGATCTTGATCGTGAAAAAGGTGTAATCCGCGATATTGAACATGCTTATTCGCAAGATGGAGGATTGGCTGTTCTTTATGGAAATCTTGCAGAAGATGGTTGTATTGTAAAAACAGCAGGTGTTGATCAGTCGATTTTAACCTTTAAAGGTCCAGCAAGGATTTTTGAGAGCCAAGATTCAGCTGTTTCGGCGATTTTAACCGATAAAATTAACTCAGGTGATATCGTTTTAATCCGTTATGAAGGTCCACGCGGTGGACCTGGAATGCAAGAAATGCTCTATCCCACGAGCTATCTCAAATCCAAAGGATTAGGAAAAGTTTGTGCACTTGTAACCGATGGTCGATTTTCTGGAGGATCTTCAGGGCTCTCGATAGGACATATTTCACCAGAAGCAGCTGAAGGAGGTGCAATTGCTCTGGTAGAAGAGGGAGATATAATAGAAATAGATATTCCTAATCGCACTATTCATATGTTGGTAGATGATATTGAGATTATACGCCGTCGTGCCAAAATGGAAGAAAAAGGAAATGCCGCTTGGCAACCGATTGAGGAGCGTAAGCGTAAAGTTTCAAAGGCGCTTAAAGCTTATGCAGCTATGACAACTTCTGCTGCTAAGGGTGCAGTTCGGAGCATATGATTTAAGTGAGGTATCCAGTTTGTAAAAGATGCATGGGGAGGGAGGGATTTTATGATGCATTATTTCATAATATTCCAAGTTAATTATTTTACATGCTCCGGAAGAATATTTTAAACCAGATGGGTAAGATTTTAGCAAAAAGGTAAAAGTGGAGTGATACGATTATTGAGCGTTATGAATTTCTTTTTTGTATAAAAACAAAAAATTGGTTTCAGAAGGTATTGCGCTATTGTTTTCTCAGCATTGACTTTAGTGCTTCTTAAGAGACATCGCGTAAAAGCGATGATAATACAGTGAAGAATCAATGCGAATTAAACTCTCAAGAGAAAACACCCTCTTTGATTTCCTATAAATGATTTAGTGTTTTTCTAGTTGTTTGAGGTGATAAAGTGCTTCTAAAGCTTGCTTAGGAGAGAGCTCATCAGGATGGATGTTTTCTAATGCTTCCTGAAGTGCACAATATGTTTGTGTTTCTTGATTAACAGGAGGTATACCCTTAAGAGAGAATAGTGGTAGGTCGTCAATTAATTTATGTCCTTTTCCAGCCATTTCACTTTGCTCTAATTGATGGAGAACATTTGTAGCACGTGTAATAACCGCTGCGGGAAGTCCAGCAAGCTTTGCAACTTGTACTCCGTAAGATCGGTCAGCAGCTCCCGGTGTCACTTCATGAAGAAAAACAACCTCGCCATTCCAATTTTTGACTTTCATTGTTACATTATGGAGGCGGTTAAGCTTCTCGGTAAGCGCTGTCATTTCATGAAAATGTGTGGCGAGAATAGCACGACACTGATTAACTTCGTGAAGATATTCAACAGCTGCCCAAGCAATTGAAAGTCCATCAAAAGTTGATGTCCCCCGCCCGATTTCATCGAGAATAACAAGGGAATGGTGGCTTGCATGATTAAGAATCGTTGCTGTTTCGACCATTTCCATCATAAAGGTTGAGCGCCCTCGTGCGAGATCGTCAGAAGCACCAACACGACTAAATAAGCGATCAACAACGCCAATATGCGCTGAAGTGGCTGGAACAAAAGAACCCATTTGCGCCATAATAGCGATGAGAGCATTTTGTCGCAAGAAAGTTGATTTTCCTCCCATGTTGGGGCCTGTCAACAGCCAGATTGCTGCATATTGATGATTTTCTTGCACAGAGAGGTCGCAGTTATTGGCAACAAAGGGTTCTGCTGCTTGCTTTCGAAGTGCTTGCTCTACAACAGGATGACGTCCTGCGATGATATGAAAGGTAAGTGACTGATCAATTTTAGGACGACAATATCCTTGTTCTTCAGCAAGATGCGCTAAAGCAACGGAGACATCCAAAATAGCAAGCGCTTCGGCAGCTTTACGAATAAAGTCAGCCTGCTCAGTAATTTCATGAACAAGAGTGTCAAAGATTTCCAGCTCAAGGGTCAGTGCATGGTTAGCTGCATGGGCAATACGGCTTTCCAGTTCGGCAAGTTCAGTAGTAGTAAAACGCATAGCGTTTGCCATTGTTTGTCGGTGAATAAAACGCGCTTTTGCCTGTGAGGTATTTGTGAGAGCTGATGCTTGTAAATTGGTTACTTCAATGAAATAGCCTAGGATATTGTTATGCTTTATTTTGAGTGTTTTAATATCTGTTTCTTGGGCATATTTTGTTTGAAGTTCAGCAATAACACGGCGTGATTCATCGCGTAGAGCGCGCATTTCATCGAGTTCTTGGTGATAATGGGGACGAATAAAACCACCATCGCGTTTAAGCAAAGGGAGATCATCAGCCAATGCCTGCTCTAAATGCAAATGCAAGGCAGCGGGTAAATGTGAGAATACTCCTTGTACATCACTTATTTCCTCTGGAAGCAATTCATTGTTAAGAAGCTGATTAAGTTGACAAATAATTTCAAAACCACGCTGAATCGCAGCCATATCACGCGGTCCTCCTCGACCAAGAGCCAAACGTGAAACTGCGCGAGGCATATCTGGCCCCCCTTTTAAAATGAGTTTTATAGCTTCTGCAAGAGATGTACTACGCAGAAAAAAGGCAACCGAATCTAAGCGCTTATCAATAGCCGAAGGTATCGTTAAGGGAGCAATAAGGCGGTCGACAAGAAGGCGTGATCCTCCTCCTGTTACAGTACGATCAATAGCTTTTAATAAACTTCCATCACGTTGACCGGATGTCGTTCGAATAAGCTCAAGGCTTAGCCTCGTTGCAGCATCAATGAAAAGGGTAGCACTCTCATTTTGGCGCTCAGGGCGCATAAGAGGAGGGCGGTGAGTAATTTGTGTTTTTTCGATATAACGAATAGCAGAAGCGATTGCAGAAAGTTCTGGACGCGAATAATCGGCAACACCTTCAAGGGTTGAGAGTTTAAAATAATTGCAAATATCCCGTTCAGCGGTGATTGTGTCAAAAAGACTAGCGGGTTGCGGTGAAGCGATACGATCAAGAACATTAAAAAGCGATTTATGAGATTTATCATGGAAAAAGGAATCGGCGACAATGATTTCCTGTGGATCCACACGCATAATGTCTGCTAAAAGTTTTTCATGGCGGCTTTCTGTTACACGAAATATACCTGTTGAGATATCAATCCAAGAAAGGGCAAATTCCTCTCCGTCGCTAGTTTTTATGCGGGCAAGTGTCATCAAATAATTTGCGCGTGTTGGATCAAGAAGCTTTTCTTCTGTTATGGTCCCAGGTGTGACAAGGCGCACAACATCTCGCCGAACAACTGATTTTGAACCGCGCTTTTTCGCTTCTGCAGGATCTTCTGTCTGTTCACAAACAGCAACACGATAACCGTGAGCAATGAGTTTTTGCAAATAATCATCAGCAGCATGAACGGGAACACCACACATAGGAATATCTTCACCTAAATGTTTTCCACGTGTTGTGAGTGTAATTCCTAAAGTCTGAGCTGCTTCGATTGCGTCATTAAAAAATAACTCATAAAAGTCACCCATACGGTAAAAGAGCAGGGAATCATTATTAACTGCTTTGATTTCTATATATTGCTCCATCATTGGTGTAAGGCGCTGTTGATGAAGAGCAGATGAGGAAGACGGCTGTGGGATTGAATTACTTTTATGCTCGTTGTTTTTATCCATTTTTACGTGCCTGTTTTCTTCAAGTGAAGCTTGGATGCCCTTTTTTGTTTACTTCAATGTTTATCTTCATTATCTCTATTATCTTTGAATTGAAACGCATGAACATGAACAGGTCTACCAGAGCAAGCATAGCGACTTCTAGCATATGAATCAAATTTAAAAATCGGATAATGACAGACATTATCGAACATAGTTTGCACTATTTTTGGAGAAAATGAAGTGAGATGAAAAAAAGTGAACAGGATCAGAAAACGCATCAAATGGTTTATAGTACTAGTGAGCGAGAAGCGCTTGATTTTCATAGCCGTGGTCGACCAGGTAAACTTGAAATTGTTGCCACAAAGTCCATGGCAACGCAGCATGATTTAGCACTTGCTTATTCACCAGGAGTTGCTGTTCCAGTGAGAGCAATTGCTCAAAATCCAGTGCTGGCTTATGATTATACGGCAAAAGGCAATCTTGTCGCTGTTATATCAAATGGGACTGCTATTTTAGGTTTAGGTAATTTAGGAGCATTAGCATCTAAGCCGGTGATGGAAGGCAAAGCCGTACTTTTTAAGCGCTTTGCGGATATTGATGCAATTGATCTGGAAGTTGATACGAATGACACGGAAAGTTTTATCAATTTAGTGCGTCATTTAGAGCCTTCTTTTGGCGGTATTAATCTTGAAGACATTAAAGCACCTGAGTGTTTTATTATTGAGAGTCGCTTACGCGAGATCATGAATATTCCTGTTTTTCATGACGATCAACATGGTACAGCAATCATTGTGGCCGCTGGTGTGCTCAATGCTTTATATTTAACTGGACGCAATATGCAAAATACGCGGTTAGTTTGTAATGGTGCTGGTTCTGCAGGAATTGCTTGTATTGAACTCATTAAGGCAATGGGATTTCGACCTGAAAATATCATATTATGTGATACTAAGGGTGTTGTCTATGAAGGTCGTGAAGAGGGGATGAATCAATGGAAGTCTGCTCATGCTATTCGAACCGATAAACGCACTCTCGCTGAAGCGATGGAAGGTGCTGACATGTTTTTTGGGGTTTCTGCTAAAGGCGCAATTACTTCTGAGATGGTAAAATCGATGGCACCTCAACCGATTATTTTTGCCATGGCTAATCCTGATCCAGAAATTACGCCGGAAGAAGTTATGCTGGTGCGTCATGATGCCATTGTAGCGACAGGTCGTTCCGATTATCCAAATCAGATTAATAATGTTCTTTGCTTTCCTTATATCTTTCGTGGTGCGCTTGATGTGCGTGCAACAGTCATCAATGAGGATATGAAAATTGCTGCTGCAAAGGCTTTGGCAGATTTGGCTCATGAGGAAGTTCCTGACAGCGTTGCGGAAGCTTATCGTGGAAAGCGATTAAAATTTGGTCCGAATTATATCATTCCTGTTCCTTTTGATCCGCGTTTGTTTACTGTTGTTTCAATGGCGGTGGCAAAAGCAGCGATGGAAAGTGGTGTTGCGCAAAGGCACATTGATGATTTAGAGGCTTATGAGCGTGATTTGAATGCAAGACGTGATCCTATTTCATCGATGATGCGTGGTGTTTATAATCATGTTCGTCAAGCACCAAAACAAATTGTTTTTGCAGAAGGTGAAGAAGAGCAGGTAATGCGAGCCGCTGTTTCTTACGTTCATCAAAAACTAGGGCAGGCGATTTTAATTGGTCGTGAAGAGCAAGTTAAGGAAACTGCTGCTGTTGCTGGTATTGATCTTCAGCGTGAAGGCATTTCTATCATGAATGCTAAGCTCTCCTGTCGCACGGATGCTTACGCTGATTATCTTTATAAGAAAATGCAGCGCCAAGGTTGGCTGTTACGTGATTGTCATCGTCGTATCAATAATGATCGCAATTATTTTGCTGCTTGTATGGTGGCATTAGGGGATGCTGATGCAATGGTGACAGGGGTTACACGCAATTATGAAACAGCATTGATTGATATTCGCCGAGTGATTGCTGAGAAACCAAAAGAACGGTTGATTGGTATTTCGATGGCAATTTGCCGTGGGCGAACTGTGTTTATTGCGGATACAGCTGTTTACGAAAAGCCAAATGCTGAAGAACTTGCTGATATAGCGGAACAGACAGCTTCTTTTGTTCGTGGGTTTGGATATCAACCACGGGTAGCATTTGTAGCATTTTCTACTTTTGGCTATATGAAAGGATCGGTTACACAACATATTCAAGATGCTGTTAATATTTTACATGAACGCAATGTTGATTTTGAGTTTGATGGAGAAATGAGTGCTGATGTGGCTCTTAATTCAAAATTGATGCAACAGTATCCTTTTATAGGATTAAAGGAACCTGCTAATATTTTAGTGATGCCTGGATATCATGCATCTTCCATTGCAAGTAAAATGTTGCAAGAGCTTGGTGAAGCAACCATTATCGGCCCTATTTTGATTGGATTGGAAAGATCTGTCCAAATTGTTCCGTTTAGTGGAAGTGATACGGATGTTGTTAATATTGCAATGCTTGCCGCTTATCATGCGAAGAAGCTGTAAAAAATGAAAGGCCTCTAATGTTTTAGGGCCTTTTTGTTTAAAAATGAATTTTTAGGATGGTTTTGTTTTGCTATTTTTTTGTTCTTCAGCAACGCGTTTTTGAAAGAGTGCTGCAAAATCAATTGGGTCAATCCACAAAGGTGGAAATCCACCATTTTGGGTGGCATCAGATATGATTTGCCGAGCAAATGGGAACAAGAGACGGGGACATTCAATAAAAACGAGCGGCATCACATGCTCTTGTGGAATATTTTCAAGATGAAAAACACCACCGTAAATAAGCTCTACATGAAACAGTACTTCAGTGTCATCATTGGCTTTGACCGAAAGGGACAAAATGACATCATAATTGTCATCACCAATTGGATTAGCGTTGACATTAATATTGATATCGATTTTTGGTGCTTTTTCTCGCGGATGTAGTGAGCGAGGGGCGTTTGGATTCTCAAATGAAAAATCTTTCAAATATTGAGTCAATACAGCAAAAACTGGCTCTCCACCATTGTTGTTAATTTCACCTTCGGCCATACTAAAAACCTCTCATCATAATGTATGTATTTCTAATTTAGATCTAAAGATTAAGGCTGGTTATCATGCCTTGCAAAAGGTTGCAAGGAATGCTCTCATTGACTTGATGATTTTTTTAGTTCGTTACAATTTTTTGGCATTTCAAGGATTATCATCATTTTTACGCCATGGAGATTCCGTGGTATCATGAATTTTGTAGTCTTCTGCTTTAAGATCAATTATTTTTTCAGAATCATTTTGAGCGGTGGTATTGTTTTTAGTGTGCGTGTTCATTTTATTTCTAAGTGATGAAAACAAATGCCAGACAACAGTACGGATTGGTTTAATAAGAAGTAATATTCCCAAAATATCGCTTACAAAGCCAGGAAGAATAAGCAAAATTGCACCAATAATAATGAAGGCATCATTAATGGTGTCATTCCTCAAAGGAGGTCTTTGAATAAGTTCACGTTGTATATTTTTTAAGAGACTAAGCCCTTGAATTCGTAATAAAATGCTTCCAGCCATTGTTGTTAAAATGATCAAACTCAAAGTTGCTAAAATTCCGATTTCTTTTCCCACAAAGATAAAACCGGCGATTTCCACTAAGAAAGCGCCAAGAGCGATAATGATAAAAAAGCGAGGATTTATAGGATAAGACTTGATCACATAAAAATTCCATTTTGTAAGGTTTGGGGCAAAAAATTATAGGAACTATTATTTTTACTTTAAAATTAGGGCTATAAAAATATTTGAATAGTAGATTCCATGTTTTACATGTTTATTGATAAATGATATTGACAGCAAGGTTTATTACAGATCATCTTAGGTTTGGAGATTGACAGCGCCCATGGAATTTGACGTCGTACTTTTTGTAGCTCTTGTTATTATGGTTGTTGTTTTTGTGCAACTTCGTAATGTATTAGGAAAACGGATTGGTTTTGAAAAGCCTCCCTTTGATCCTTATTCCGGTAATTCTAAAAAACAGATCGAGACAGAAACGACAGACAATATCGTTTCGTTCCCTCATCAAGGTAATTCACAAAAAGACGATTTTAGCGAAATTAATGCAATTTCACCAGAGGGAAGTGCACTGAATAAAGGTTTGCGCGCGCTTCGCCAAAGTGATCCTCATTTTTCTCCTCAATTTTTTATAAAAGGTGCTCAAGTTGCTTATGAAATAATTGTGACGGCTTTTGCTAAAGGTGATCGCGATCAACTTAAGAGATTGCTTTCTCGGAATGTTTTTGAGAGTTTTAGTGCTGCCATTGAACAACGCGAAAAAAACAATGAAAGAGTCCAATTTACTTTTGTTGGAATTAATAAGATCGAATTTATCAAGGCAGCAATGCAAGACACAGAACAATTTTTGACAGTGCGGATTATCAGTGAAATGATTTCTGTAACCTATAATGAGCAGGGAGAGCGTATAGATGGTGATCCTGATGCTATTGTTGAGATTAGGGATGTTTGGACTTTTGTTCGCAACAGTTTATCGTCAGATCCCAACTGGAAGCTTTTTGCAACGGAAGATGAAAATTAAGGCGTTTTTCATCCATAAGATCGTATCAATAAAGTTTATGAGAGATTGAAGGTTCCAATGTCCACGGGTGAATGGAGACAAAAAAAGGATCCATTGGTTCCACAGGACCGTCTGCTATGGGAGATGGTTTGCCGCACAATAATACCGTTTCATGATACGGCTCATTCTTCTATTGTGAAAGATGCTGCAAATATCGACAATAAAAAACAGCACGGAACACAAATCCCCCCATTGATTCAAGCAGATCAAAAGAGATCAACAGTGGTTAAAAGAGAAAAGAGGACGGTTGCACAAACACCAGAGGTCTCTTTCTTCGATCGTGTTGTACATCGTAAAATTGCCAAGGGGCATTATCCTCTAGAGGCTCGTCTTGATCTTCATGGGTATGGGCAGGAAGAAGCCTATTTTTTCTTGAAAAAATTTCTACAATCATCTCAACAAAAAGGATTACGTTATGTACTTGTGATAACAGGGAAAGGTCGGTCACATGGGAGTGATGGTATTTTGTATCAGTTTGTCCCTCACTGGTTGTCAACGCCGGCTTTTCGATATTATGTTCATGCATTTGAGCAAGCTTCTCGTCAGCATGGTGGTTGTGGAGCGCTGTATATTCGATTGCGCCGTTTTGTGCCAGAAAAAGAGGTATGATGCTGTTTGGCTGTTTTAGATTCAATATTGGTTTCATCAGATATATTACTTTGCAGGCAATGATATCCTCTTTTCGATATAATCAACTATATAGCCAATACACCTAGCATTGCAGATGTTTTTGGGTATTTGTGCGCTTTTTTATTATTTTTTGTATAGTTGCAAGAGCAACAAAATTGGAAAACATAAATTAGAGATAATCGGACTATTAAAATGAAAGAATGGTTTAGGAAGAACTGCGTTGATTATAATCTTTACGCTCGTTTCTCATACTATGATGTGCGTGTTTTTTTTGGGGTACATATCTTTAAGCTAGAGCATTGAATAGGATTGAGCTGCAGATTGTTAAGGTGAATTATATCGTTTTTAATTGTTAGTATGCTGGATGTAATAGTTTTCAAAGAGATAGAACAGATTGGCTTCAGCTTTGATTATATATATTATCATTGACAGTTTACCACGTGTGATCGATTTTTCTTTCAGAACTATCTATGGCTGAAAATTTCGTGCTAATTCTAATATAGCTTAGACCATATAATAGGAAACTTATGAAATTTATTGATAAGGCGTATGTATATTAAAAAAATCCCCCGAAATCTTTTTTCATTATTAATCATAAAATTGCAAAGATGGTGATAGAAGATAATGCGAGCGACGGTTTGTGTCATATACCGTAATGCCTGTACTTGCTGCGAGCATTATGTAAGGTCTGATTTTTCAGAAGCTGAAGGAATAGGGAAAAGAATTTCACCAAACCAATAAGGAAGTGATAACAGTAGAAAAGATTGAATATGTTACAGTGGGGGGTAAGGAGTTTACACAATAAATAAGAAAATTAATATTAGCATAGAGCTAATGAGCGCAGGAAATATACAAAATACAAAGAGGTGTACGCATTAGCCCTTTGTAGATACAAAAAAGAAAAATAGAAAGCAGATATCTACTTTCTATAGATATGTCATTGAATTTTGATTGTTCCTTTCATATGGGTGAATGAATTATCTTCTGCCGCGATATTAGTATAGACTGTTCCTGTATTCCAATCTTGAACATGAACAACATTAGAATTCGTTTTAGGCTCATGCCAATAAACCATGAATACATTTTTACTGACTTCAAGTGCGGTATATTCCACTGTATCTTCGTTGCCTTTAAAGGCGCCAGATGTTCCTTTAAATGACATTCTCCGGTTATCATGGAAGTTAAGTTCAAAAACAGCTTCACCAAAGTTCACTTCTGCTACTTTGCCAATAGGGGGATAAGGATTGTTTATATGCCAAGGAGTTTCACCGGTAAAAGCTTTTGCTCCAGAGTCAAGAGATTGTTGACCAGGAAGATCGGGATATTTTTTCTCCATATCAGAAATAATGCCGGAAGAGTCCTTATGTAAAAGAGCAGCATTTTTGTAGTCAGTAAGATATTTTTTTACAAAATCAAGCGATGTCGGAGATGTATCATTTTTAATATAGTGTCCAGGAATGACCTTTTCTGGTTTCAGTGATTGCATATCCTCAATACGCTTGATCCACAAATCAATATCCTGAATGTTTGATGTATCAGCCATCCAAATATGCCCGCCGGTCGATATTGAAACGCCGCCAAGTACGGTTTTCAGGGAAGGGATCCATAGGTAACTGTGTGCTGTATCATTTCCATCCTGTCGAATATCGATATCTTGACCATCAATAATCAATTGATGAGAGGTTACAGCATCAGGAATATATAATTCTTCTGGAGCATCAGTTCCCATTGTTTCTTTCCACACGTTTCTCTTCGCATCTTTGGTAGCAGAAATTAGATACGCTGTTTGTGCAGTTGATATTATTTGTGCTTGAGGGAACGCTTTTTTAATTTCATGTAGTCCAAAATAATAATCAGGGTCACTATGTGAGATAAAAATATATTTTAGATTTTTTTTCGATTTTTTAATCATATCAACAAGGTGTTGAGCGTACTTTTTTTGAAATTGCGCATCAATGAGTATAGCCTCGTGATCGCCATAAATTAGCGTGGATGTAACAGGAAAAATGGCTTCAGCACCAGGATTAAAAGTTTTCAGTTCTAATGTGGAGGCTGAAGCTATTGTAGATAGAGCCAATGAAGTGAGAAATAGTGCGTTGGCTAGTTTTTTCATTTGAAGCCCTCCTTCTTTAAGGTTGCTTACTCTTTAACCTATAGAAGTTATAAGCTAAGACCTCAAGTGAATTATTTTTATTTTTTTTTGGCATTTTGCTTGCTTTAGGGAGTAGAGGTTCCTATTAACTCTAGCTTGAAACTAGTTTGTTTCTCTTAGTAAGCTCTTATTGCTGATTTATAGGATTGAATTTATATTTTAAAACGGTAAGTTGTTGAACAAAATTCACATGTGACTGAAATATAATTATTTTCAACCATTTTGTTACGTTCTTCAGTGGGAAAGCTTTCCAGTATTTTTTTAATTTTTTCGCGCGAACAGGAACATTGATCGACAAGAGCAATGGGGTTAAAAACTCTGACACCTTGTTCATGGAAAAGACGAAACAATAGCCGTTTACTGCCGACTTGGGGATCGGTCAATTCCGCATTTTCAATGGTTGCTGTTAGCGCTTTGGTTTCTTGCCATTGGTTTTCAAATTGGGCACGGGTTTTAGTTACCTCTGGTTTTTTATTGGGTTCATATATTTTATGATGAGAGGATACTTGGGGTAAAAGTTGGGTCAAAAGTCCTCCTGCTCGCCAACTTTTCTGTGGCTTTCCTTTTTGATCGCGGTTGATCAATATAGCGACCGCCAAACGGATATCGGTGGGAATTTGCTCTGATTGGTCAAAATAGGCACAGGAGGCTTCTTGTAAATTTGATTCATCTAATGCGACTATCCCCTGATAGGGTTGCGTGTGGGCACCTTGATGAATTGTGAAAGCTAAAGTGCCTTTTCCCAGTAGTATTTCTGAAGAGATTTGATTGTTGGCGATTGCTTGTTTTAACTTTTCTTTATCAAAACGCGCGTATCCACGTAGATTGGAAGGGGGAGAGAAGTCACACACCAACATATTAACCGGCCCATCGGAATGGGTTTGTAAAATAAATTTCCCATTAAGTTTTAGAGAGGTCCCAAGCAAAACGGTCAAGACTAAAGCCTCTGCTAGAAGGTAAGAAACCGGTTCAGGATATTGATGTCTTGTGAGAATAGAATTTAAAGTTTCCCCAAGTTGTACAGCACGTCCACGGATATCAAGTTCTTCGACTTGAAAGGGAAGAACGGCATCATCTTCACTCAAATAGATGTTATTGAGAGAGGCTTCATCTTTGGCTTGTTCGCATTCTTCGCTCATATCTTTGCCTGTTATATAATTTATTTTGACAATCTATTGTGAAGAGAAAAAGGCATCTTGTAAACACCAAGAAAGAATTGCTTTTTGAGCATGAAGACGATTTTCAGCTTCGTCGAAAACAACAGAATGCGGTCCATCGATCACGGAATCTACGACTTCTTCGCCACGATGAGCAGGCAGACAATGCATGAAGAGAGCATTGGGTTTAGCTAATTTCATTAAAGCTTCATTAACTTGGTAAGGCTGGAAAATAGAATGACTACGGGCACGAAATTCTTGCCCCATAGAAACCCATGTATCGGTCATAATGCAATCGGCATCTTTGGCAGCTTCTTGAGGATTGTTTGTAAGCATAATATTAGCACCGCGCTCACATGCCCAGTTAACATACTTTTCTTGTGGTTCATTGCCTTTTGGTGTAGCAATACGCAGATGAAAATCAAAAAGAGCAGCAGCTTCAATAAGGGAATGAAGCACATTGTTGCCATCTCCCATCCACGCAAATGTTTTGCTTGCAACTGGTCCACGGTGTTCTTCATAGGTCATTATATCCGTTAAAGTTTGGCAAGGATGAGTATCATCTGTGAGCGCATTAATAATGGGAACTTGGGCATATTGTGCCAATTCGAGCATCCGATGATGTGCTGTTGTACGTATTATGATAATATCCACAAAACGTGATAATACACGCGCTGTATCAGCGATAGTTTCGCTATAGCCGAGCTGCATTTCTGAGCCTGTTAGCATGATCGTCTCCCCACCAAGCTGACGCATACCGACATCAAATGAAACACGGGTTCGTGTGGATGGTTTTTCAAAAATCATCGCTAGTGTTTTACCAACAAAGGGTTTTAAATCTTTTCCTGTTTTTAAGGTTATTTTGAGGGTTTTCGCATATTCGATAAGAGTGCGCGCTGTATGCGGAGTTAAAATAGATAAGTCAGTGAAGTGGCGGGGAGCATTTTTCATGGTATAATTACTTGTCTTTCTTGGTTTGTTGACGAAAGATGAGCAATTGCTTTTTCAATACGCTGTAAACCTTCATATATTTCTTCTTCAGTTATGATAAGGGGAGGTAATAAACGGACAATATTATTACCAGCACCAACACATAAAAGACGTTCGTTTTCTAATGCATTAATGACAATATGAGAAGGAACAACACACTGAATACCGAGCATAAGGCCTACGCCTTGAATTGCACAGATAATGTCAGGATAAGCGCTTAGAATAGATGAAAGTCCCTTTTTTAGCTTATCTCCCATGTGCTGAACATGCTCGAGAAAACCTGATTCTAATATGATATCAAGAACACTGTTGCCTATCGCCATTCCAAGAAGATTTCCTCCAAAGGTTGATCCGTGGGTCCCTGGTGTCATACTTTTTGCAGCTTTATCTGTTGCAAGACAGGCTCCCAACGGAAATCCGCCCCCCAGCCCCTTTGCGAGGGTAAGAATATCAGGTGTGATATCACTCCATTCATAGGCAAAAAGCTTCCCTGTTCGTCCAATACCTGTTTGAACTTCATCCAAAATCAATAACAGATCATTATCATTGCATATTGTACGCAAAAACTTTAAATATTCATAAGGGACCGTTCGTATCCCTCCTTCTCCCTGAATAGGTTCAATAAGGATGGCAGCGGTATTTTTATTGATAGCGTTACGCAAAGCGTTTTCATCACAAAAAGGAATTTGGATAAATCCACCAGCTTTAGGTCCAAAACCCTTCAGATATTTTTCTTCTCCAGTAGCAGCAAGTGTTGCAAGTGTACGTCCGTGAAATGCGCCTTCAAAAGTAATAATTTCAACGCGTGTTGGATGGCCAGATGCATAATGAGTGTGACGAGCAGTTTTGAATGCGCATTCCAGTGCTTCAGCACCGGAATTGCAGAAAAATACCTTATCAGCAAAGCTATTTTCACAAAGGCGTGCAGCTAAAACTTCTTGTTCAGGGGATTGGAAAAGATTAGAAACATGCCAAAGTTTTTCAGCTTGTATTTTCAGAGTATCAACCAATTTTGGATGTGCATACCCCAACACATTGACAGCAATACCAGATGTGAAATCAAGATAGCGCTCTCCTTTATCGGAAATAAGCCATACACCATTACCTTGTTTGAAACGCAAATTACGCCGAGCAAAGCACTGATAAAGCGGCTGTATCGTGGTAGCATCCATGATTATTTCCTTTATGTTTTAAACTCTGCAATACAATAAATAAAACAATGCTGCAAACAAAACACATTGCATCTTTTATCTTTGAACATAATGCAATCAGTGTTTCATTACGATCAATTTCCACACTATAGATGATTGTACTGATTGGCGAAAAGTTAATAAAGGTTCTGCAAAAAAACATATATGGAAAAAAGCTTTAAGCAAAAACGATAGTTTGGCCTATGATTGATTCGCAAGTTGGGGAAAACATCTTAAATAGACTCTTCAAGAGGGAAAGGCTCTTGTCATAGAGTTAATGCATATTGTAGTTTAGAACAGCAAGCAAGATTGTGTTTCAGTTTATAAATTCCATAGGGTGAGTGAAGTTTTTTGTACTCGAAGAGAGATACAATTTTTTCATTCGGCTCTTTGAAGATATGATTGAAATATTTGAAAGGCAAAGAGATACCTCCCAATGAGGTGATCAGAATGGAGTGCTAATATGGGTTGGACATGCGAACGCGTTGAACTTCTTAAGAAGCTTTGGAGTGAGGGGTTAAGTGCAAGTCAGATTGCTGCTCAGTTAGGTGGGGTTAGTAGGAATGCAGTAATTGGTAAAGTGCACCGATTAAAACTACCAGGGCGTGGCAAGACAACACAAGGAGCATCACGTGCACAAAAGACACTTGTGGGCGTCAGTTCATCGACTCCGCGGATACGTCGCACCACATCGACGGTATTACCAACGAATGTTGCTTCTTGCAGTGTTGGAGCAGCAGCTTTAAAGATAGATATTGTAGCGGAGGATGTGACAGAAGTTGATGTGTCCGCAAAATCAAATGTGGTGCCTATATCACGCCAGCTTAATCTTTTGCAATTAAGTGAAAATACATGTAGATGGCCAGTTGGCGATCCCTTATCGTCGGATTTTCATTTTTGTGGCGCTGATTCTGGTGAAAACGGTCCTTATTGCGCCTTTCATGCCAAGATAGCATTTCAGCCAATCTCTGAAAGACGGCGGATAAGAATATAATATTTACAATGTGATTTATATTGCATTTTATAACTTAGCATTAAATTTCAGCTCATATGAGAGAGAGATTTGTGAAGGTGCAGTTTTTCATGAATAGAGAAATTTTTTCCTCTATGGGGCTCGTTCAAAATTTATTTTTCTGTGCTATTGTATAATTATGTATCGGAAGGGCTGCAAACCATTGCCTATTTTCGGGGTCTTTTTTTCATTTAGCTTTACGGCTTTCAAAAGCATTCACAGCAATATCTTTAAATAATGGGAATTTTGCAGAGCCTCACGTTTTTGTTTTTATGCATCTTTTGTCTTTAATAGAATTACCACTTCACATAGAAGTGCATGTGATTTTGCTCTTTGTTTACCCACTTGTTTTAAAGAGACATTTATCTTTATTCCTAATTCCATTGCTCATGAGTAGCATAACGCAAGATTCGTAGAACACGTTATTTTTATGCTTATGAAAGCATACACCACCAGCATCATCTTTATATTTACCAACGCTCAATATTGTTACCTGTTCCTGCAATTAAGATGGCCAGATATATTTTTCTTTCTTAAATGGTTTTTATCCATACATCGCTTTTTCTTGTGATGCGCAAGAAAAGTTTTGTAAGAGGGGAGATGAAATGAGAAAATATTCCTGTATTTGTTATTCTCATTTAATATGGGAAAATGATTAATTATCTTTATAAATCAATTCTTTATTTTTTGATGTTTCTTCTGTCATTATAGCCTTTTCGATTTTTGGCAGAAGTTTTTTATAATAAATTTGCCATGTTAAGGGGCCAATGTGTCTGGCAATGATAATGCTTTCTTTATTCAAAAGAAAGGTTTCTGGTGGTCCATAGACCCCCCAGTTAATGGCTGCATGCCCTGAAACATCAAAGCCAATAGCTTTAAAAGGATCACCAAAATGATTCAGAAAGCGTTGAGCGCTCTCTTTGTTATCTTTATAATTAATGCCAATGAGATCAAAACGTTGATCTTGTGCAATTTTCATAAGAAGAGGATGCTCTTCACGACAAGGTAAACACCAAGATCCCCAAAAATTGACTAATGTTACGCGCCCTTTAAACTGTTCCGAATCCAAATAAGTTTCATTTTTAAGTAAGGGAAGATTGGTTTTGGGGGCATGCTTTCCAGCTAATGCATTTGGGAGAAGAGAAGTATCATTAGGATTTTTATTGTTCATAAAGTTGAAAAAAAGCATAATAAGAAGAAGAAAAAGCACAAATGGTCCAAAAAGACCAAATAAGACCGGCAAAGATATGTTTTTTTTAGGTTTTGGAGGGGGAATTTTCATTATATTTTTCTCTTCGAAACAGCCCTTTTTCGTTGAGTTGTTGTAGGATTTTTTTTTGGTATATACTTGTGCGAAGAATATGCCCAATAAAACACAGGAGAGAAATTGCGGAAAGCATATAGCTCAAAATAACAATTTGCTCGTGGTGAAGGGCACCAAGGAAAAAATCAATTTTCTGAGACAGATTTCCCAGAAGTCCGCTATGGGTGCTATTTAGGTCGAGCATGATGAAGAGTCCTGTTATTTTGCACGGCGGGCTTCTTTGATCTGAAGTATTTGGATATGACGACGATTGATTTCATTTCGCATAGCCATCAAATAGAGCAAAATAAACATAAAGGTGAAACAAAATATCATTGTGATAAGGGGCCATAGCATAGCACGGTCAATTGTTGTTCCTCCTGAACGTAACAGCGATGCTGATTGATGCAGTGTATTCCACCAATTAACGGAAAATTTGATAATGGGGATATTCACAAATCCCACGAGTGTTAGAATTGCTGTAGCGCGTGCAGCTTTTACTTGGTTATCAAAAGCGCGAGCAAGCATGATAATGGTAAGGTAAATAAAAAATAGGATTAAAACTGATGTTAGCCGTGCGTCCCATACCCACCATGTTCCCCATGTCGGCCGTCCCCAAAGCGCTCCTGTTATCAAGGCTAGGGCTGTAAAAATTGCACCAATGGGTGCTCCACATTTGAGTGCCACATCAGCAAGATGATATCTCCAAATCAGACTTCCTAGTGCAACGGCACTCATTATTATATAACAGAACGTAGACAGCCACGCGAATGGTACATGAATGTACATAATCTTAACGGTGATACCCTGTTGATAGTCATCAGGGGAACGCATAATCAGAATAACCCCTAAGACCAGAAAACACAATGTTATACTGGTTAACCAAGGCAAAACGGCACTAGTTATTTTCATAAAACGGGTAAAACTTGCAGGGAGTGACCTCATTTTATGTATGCGAGATATTCCATTCATGCAATTTATAATAGGCAGAGTTTAGCTTTACGGCAATAATCTTTTGCTATTCTGATAAAAACTTGAGCGTTATAGCTGCAACAAAAGAGCTAAAAAGACTCAAAAGAAGCGAAAAAGCGATAAGAAGAGCCAAGGCAGTGAGAAAAGAGATATTTGGATTTACTGGGGCTATAGCAGCCGAAACACCAAAAATCATGATTGGAATGATCCACGGAAAAATGATGATGAAAGTAAGAAGAGTGCTGTATAACAACGACGTTGCAAGGGCTGCGCCTATAGCACCAATAAAAATAATGGCGGGTGTACCGCATAAAAGGGAGAGCATTGTTGTAAAAGTTATCATTGCATCTAAATGGAGTATGAATGCTAAAATAGGAGTAGCCAAAATAAGCGGAAGCATAGTTCCCACCCAATGTGCAAAGCATTTGATAAATACAATCAGTGTGAAACTTTGTCTTTGTCCAGAAAGGATGAATTGGTCAAGATTTCCATCATCGCGATCAGTTTGAAAAAGTTTATTTAAGTTTAGGAGCCCTGCGAGAAGGGCTCCAATCCATAATATCCCTGGCCCTATTTGTGCGAGAACTTTTGGATTTGGCCCAATGGCGAAGGGAGTTATCATGATAACAGCAATAAAAAACAAAAGCCCTGTTAACGAAGAAGCTTGTGGTGCTAAGATTAATCTAAGATCACGCCAGAATAGTGCCTTCATTCTATTCTCTCTTGGGAAGGTAAAAATTTTTCTAGGGCGATTTTATGGTTTTCTGGGATGCCGAGAGAACTATGGGTTGCTGTGATAATCATACCGCCTTGGTTGAGATGGTGCTGAAAAATATTGGCAAGAACAGTTTGAGCGTGACTATCAATTCCAGATATTGGTTCATCTAAAATCCAAATGGGTCGATAGGAGAGCAAAAGGCGGGCAATGGCTACACGTCTTTTTTGTCCTGTTGACAAAACGTTGAAGGGTAAGTGTCCAAGATCTGAGAGACCAATATCAGCAAGGGCTTCGTGTGGATAGCGTAGATGTTGCCCATAAAATGCTGACCAAAATTGCAGATTATCAATGATGGAGAGGAAAGGTTTCATAGCATTTTGGGGACCAAGGTAATGACATGCGGTTGCTACAGGGTATATTTTTTCATGGTCTTTAAGGATTACATGACCTTCAGCAGCGTCAAAAAGACCAACAATGATTCGTAGTAATGTAGATTTCCCGATTCCATTTGGACCTGTAATTGTCATAAGTTGCTGTGGGAACAAACAAAAAGAAAGATCTTGGAACAGAACAGTTTCATTTCTGTAAGCCGCTAAATCTTTACCTGATAACACCATGTCATTACCTATTTTGCTTCTGATTTCTATAATCTTTATTGCATTATAGGATAAAAAAAACATGTTTTTTATGCAATTGTACCTAGAATAGTTCTAGAAATAGTTCTATAAGACGTTTGTTACATCAATATCTGGTGTAGAGTGGTTTTTGGCGCCGATTTCCGAATTTGCCGATGAGAAGGTGGAGGGGGAAATGAATGGTGGAGGTGATCGCGTCTGCGCTCAAGCTGCGACCTTGACTCGTAGTTTGTGTTGTTCATTCCGTGAAATTGGGTGGTTTGTAGTATGAGGGTGGACGGTCATGTCTCAAATTGATAGTTTTAATTGTCGTAGAACTTTAGATGTTTGTGGCAAAGAATATACTTATTATAGTTTGATCGAAGCGGAGAAGAATGGACTCAAGGGTGTCTCTCATTTGCCGTTTTCAATGAAAGTTATTCTCGAAAATTTGTTACGATTTGAGGATGGACGTTCGGTCAAAAAAGAAGATATTCTAAACATTGCTAAGTGGTTAAATGACAAAGGCAACGCTGGTGCGGAAATTGCCTACCGCCCCGCACGTGTTCTTATGCAAGATTTCACAGGTGTTCCTGCTGTTGTCGACCTTTCTGCGATGCGTGATGCCATGGTCAAACTTGGAGGAAACGCTGAAAAAATCAATCCTCTCATTCCTGTTGATCTCGTCATCGATCATTCTATTATCGTTGATTATTTTGGTAATTCTATGGCTTTTAACGACAATGTTGAGTGTGAATATGAACGCAACAGCGAACGTTATCGTTTCCTTAAGTGGGGACAGCAAGCTTTTCAAAATTTTCGCGTTGTTCCTCCAGGAACGGGAATTTGCCATCAGGTGAATTTAGAATATTTAGCACAATGTGTTTGGCTAAAAGATGAAGAAGGGTCTCAGACGGTCTATCCTGATACTTGTGTAGGGACGGATTCGCATACAACTATGGTCAATGGTTTAGGCGTTTTAGGTTGGGGTGTTGGTGGTATTGAAGCAGAGGCGGCAATGTTAGGACAGCCTGTCTCTATGTTGTTGCCTGAAGTGATTGGTTTCCGTCTAACAGGTAGGCTTAAGGAGGGCGTAACTGCTACTGATTTAGTGTTGACGGTTACGCAAATTTTACGCAAGAAGGGTGTTGTTGGTAAGTTTGTTGAATTTTTTGGTCCAGGTTTGGAGCACATGACACTCGCTGATCGGGCGACGATTGCGAATATGGCACCAGAATATGGGGCAACGTGTGGTTTTTTTCCAATTGACAAAGAAACAGTGCGTTATCTCAATATGACGGGGCGTGATAAAAGTCGGATTGCTCTAGTAGAAGCTTATTCCAAAGCACAAGGGATGTGGCATGACGAGATGATCGCCAATCCCATTTTTAGTGATACAATTGAATTAGATATGGAAAGTGTTGTGCCTTCTATGGCCGGTCCTAAACGTCCTGAAGGGCGTATTGCATTAGAAAGTGTTGGACAGGGTTTTGAGGTAGCATTGTCTAGTGACTATAAGAAGACTGTTGGGCAAGAGGACCGTTATAGAGTTGAGGGTAAGGAATACACACTTGGTCATGGTGATGTGGTGATTGCTGCAATTACTTCTTGTACGAATACATCAAATCCAAGCGTTCTTATTGCTGCAGGTCTTTTGGCACGTAATGCTGTAGCGAAAGGTCTCAAGAGTAAACCGTGGGTTAAGACTTCTCTTGCGCCTGGCTCGCAAGTCGTTGAGGCTTATCTTATCAATTCAGGTCTGCAAAAAGATTTAAATACACTAGGGTTTAACTTAGTCGGTTTTGGGTGCACGACGTGTATAGGAAATTCTGGTCCTTTGTATCCAGCTATTTCAAAAACGATTAATGATAATGGTTTAATCACTGCTGCAGTTCTTTCAGGAAACCGTAATTTTGAAGGGCGTGTATCGCCTGATGTGCAAGCCAATTATTTAGCTTCGCCACCGCTGGTTGTCGCACATGCTTTGGCTGGAACAGTACGTAAAGATTTAACCAAAGAACCTCTTGGTGAAGGTTCAGATGGGCAACCGGTTTACTTGAGAGACATTTGGCCAACTTCTAAAGAGATACAGGAATTTATCGAGAAGAATATTACACGTAAGATTTTTGTCGAAAAATACGCGGATGTCTTTAAGGGAGACGAAAATTGGCAAAAAGTTCAAGCTCCCACGGGTGTTACTTATTCTTGGGATGAGCAATCAACGTATGTGCGTAATCCGCCTTATTTTGATAATATGCAGAAAATCCCTGAGGTGCTATCAGATATTAAAGAAGCACGAATCCTAGGTTTGTTTGGTGATAAAATCACGACAGATCATATTTCTCCTGCTGGTTCTATTAAAGTTGATTCTCCTGCTGGAAAATATCTAACTGATCATGGGGTTAAAGTGGCTGATTTTAACCAGTACGGAACGCGTCGTGGGAATCATGAAGTTATGATGCGGGGGACCTTTGCCAATATTCGCATTCGTAACTTTATGTTAGGGGAGAATGGTCGTGAAGGAGGCTATACAGTTCACTATCCATCAGGAACAGAGCAAACAATTTATGATGCAGCAATGGCGTATAAGCGGGAAGGTGTTCCGCTCGTTGTTTTTTCTGGTATTGAATACGGCAATGGGTCATCTCGTGATTGGGCGGCTAAAGGTACCAATCTTCTTGGTGTAAAAGCGGTGATTGCTCAGTCTTTTGAGAGGATTCATCGCTCTAATCTCGTTGGCATGGGGATTGTACCCTTTGTTTTTGAAGCTGGTGTAAGTTGGCAATCACTTGGTTTAAGAGGAGATGAAAAGGTAACGATTGAAGGAATTCATGACTTAAAACCCCGTCAGAAAACTGTGGCTACAATCACTTTTGCTGATGGAACGATAAAAGCTGTTCCATTATTGTGCCGTGTCGATACTGAAGATGAGCTGGATTATCTGCATCATGGTGGAATTTTGCAATATGTTTTGCGTAATCTGGCAGTTTAAACCGCATCTGTTCGTTTAGGAGTGTCTTAAAACGATTAAGTGGGATATCAAGGGAATGATTTTCCTTTTTTATGCTCCACTTTTGAGAATTCGATTGACGTTGGCTTAAGGATTGCGCTATAAGCTGCGCAGTTATCAACAACTTTATAGTTTGGTTTAGATTTGTTTGTATTGGTTAGGGGTATCACTTAGGCTGTTCCTACCAGTGAGTTGAAAGAGAGATATATTTATGGCGAATACACCTTCGGCTCAAAAGGCAGTGCGCAAAGTTGCAGCGCGCACCCAAGTTAATCGAGCTCGCCGTTCACGCGTTCGTACCTTCATGCGTAAATTTGATGATGCTTTGGCTGGTGGCGATAAGGCATGTGCGGAAATAGCATTTAAGAATTTTGAACCTGAAATTATGCGTGCTGTTTCCAAAGGGGTTTTTCATAAAAATGCTGCAGCACGAAAAGTATCGCGTTTAGCAAAACGTTTGAAGGCTCTTAACGTTTAAGTTTTTGCGATTTTGTTAAAAATCAAATTTTTTAGGAATCAAACCAGCATCCCTATGGATGCTGGTTTTTTTATTTTCTGAAAATACGGAGAGCTCGATTAACTTGGGTGCGCGCTGCAATTTTGCGCATTGCCTTTTTTAAGAGGGGAATATGCAGTGATTCTCACCATAAAAGAGTAGAGAAAATTAATAAAAATTGTATGGTTATCCACAAGCTTTGTGGATTTTTACAGAGTCTTTTTTGTCAAGCTTTTTTATTTTTTTTTTTTCATCCGAATAAATTCTTTATTATTGGTAAATTTAGAGAAAAAAAAGTGAATTGAATCAATTATTTTTCTCATTCTATGTTGATAACAGCAGGTTTATAGCGATTATTTAGGTGCTTTTGATTTTATTTTGACCTCTTGCATTTTACCTCTGCTGTTTTGTATGGTTCTCATGAAGATTAAAAACATACAGGGTTCACATTAGCGCATTATCCTGTGTGATATTGAGTTTAAGATCCTTTGGTTTAGGCTGTTAGGGGCTCTCGAGTTGGATAGGTTTTCTGACGTATTTTTTAGTTTTCTTGATTGGTATGTTTTTCGTTTTAAAAGAATGGATCATATCATGAGTGCATGTAAATCTTATTGTCATCTTTGTTGGTGGGGTTGGGATGAGATTATCCTGGGGGAGGGTAAATAATCTTATTTGGGATAGGGCGTTTTTGCTTTCGCTAAGTTTATCTTTAGCTGTTTGGCAATAACAAGGTTTGTATTTTT